>NZ_JACAIJ010000007.1:220707-222270 GCF_030325485.1 Acinetobacter sp. R933-2 | reverse complement strand
CGGCTTGTTGTCACTTGATCTTGTATCTGGTTTATTAGATGGTCTTTTAGGTGGCTTATTATCACTTGACCTTGTAACCAACTTGGTTGATGGCTTACTTGGTGGCTTGTTATCACTTGATTTAGTCTCTGGTTTATTAGATGGTCTTTTAGGTGGTTTATTATCACTTGACCTTGTAACCAACTTGGTTGATGGTTTACTTGGTGGCTTGTTATCACTTGATCTAGTCTCTGGTTTATTAGACGGCATCTTGGGTGGTCTATTATCACTTGACCTTGTAACCAACTTAGTTGATGGCTTACTTGGTGGCTTGTTATCACTTGATTTAGTCTCTGGTTTATTAGATGGTCTTTTAGGTGGTTTATTATCACTTGACCTTGTAACCAACTTGGTTGATGGTTTACTTGGTGGCTTGTTATCACTTGATCTAGTCTCTGGTTTATTAGACGGCATCTTGGGTGGTCTATTATCACTTGACCTTGTAACCAACTTAGTTGATGGCTTACTTGGCGGCTTGTTGTCTCTTGATCTGGTAACTGGTTTATTAGACGGCATCTTGGGTGGTCTATTATCACTTGACCTTGTAACTAATCTTGTTGATGGCTTACTTGGCGGCTTGTTATCTCTTGATTTAGTCTCTGGTTTATTAGACGGCATCTTGGGTGGTTTATTATCACTTGACCTTGTAACCAACTTAGTTGATGGTTTACTTGGCGGCTTGTTGTCTCTTGATCTTGTATCTGGTTTATTAGATGGTCTTTTAGGTGGCTTATTATCACTTGACCTTGTAAGCAACTTAGTTGATGGCTTACTCGGCGGCTTGTTGTCTCTTGATTTAGTCTCTGGTTTATTAGACGGCATCTTGGGTGGTTTATTATCACTTGACCTTGTAACCAACTTAGTTGATGGTTTACTTGGCGGCTTGTTGTCTCTTGATCTTGTATCTGGTTTATTAGATGGTCTTTTAGGTGGCTTATTATCACTTGACCTTGTAAGCAACTTAGTTGATGGCTTACTCGGCGGCTTGTTGTCTCTTGATCTAGTCTCTGGTTTATTAGATGGTCTTTTAGGTGGCTTATTATCACTTGACCTTGTAACCAACTTGGTTGATGGCTTACTCGGCGGCTTGTTATCTCTTGATTTAGTCTCTGGTTTATTAGACGGCATCTTGGGTGGTTTATTATCACTTGACCTTGTAACCAACTTAGTTGATGGTTTACTTGGCGGCTTGTTGTCTCTTGATCTTGTATCTGGTTTATTAGGTGGTCTTTTAGGTGGCTTATTATCACTTGACCTTGTAACCAACTTAGTTGATGGCTTACTCGGCGGCTTGTTGTCTCTTGATCTGGTAACTGGTTTATTAGATGGCATCTTGGGTGGTTTGTTATCACTTGACCTTGTAAGCAACTTAGTTGATGGCTTACTTGGCGGCTTGTTATCTCTTGATCTCGTAACTGGTTTATTAGACGGCATCTTGGGTGGTCTATTATCACTTGACCTTGTAAGCAACTTAGTTGATGGCTTACTTGGCGGCTTGTTATCTCTTGATCTCGTAACTGGTTT
>NZ_JACAIJ010000007.1:219215-220607 GCF_030325485.1 Acinetobacter sp. R933-2 | reverse complement strand
ATTAGACGGCATCTTGGGTGGTCTATTATCACTTGACCTTGTAAGCAACTTAGTTGATGGCTTACTTGGCGGCTTATTATCGCTTGATCTAGTCTCTGGTTTATTAGACGGCATCTTGGGTGGTCTATTATCACTTGACCTTGTCACTAACTTGGTTGATGGCTTACTTGGCGGCTTGTTATCTCTTGATCTCGTAACTGGTTTATTAGACGGCATCTTGGGTGGTTTGTTATCACTTGACCTTGTCACTAACTTAGTTGATGGCTTACTTGGCGGCTTATTATCGCTTGACCTCGTATCTGGTTTATTAGACGGCGTATTGGGTGGTTTATTATCACTTGACCTTGTAACCAACTTGGTTGATGGTTTACTCGGCGGCTTGTTATCACTTGACCTTGTAACTAATCTTGTTGATGGTTTACTTGGTGGCTTATTATCGCTTGACCTTGTCACTAACTTGGTTGATGGTTTACTTGGTGGCTTGTTATCACTTGACCTTGTCACTAACTTAGTTGATGGCTTACTCGGCGGCTTATTGTCTCTTGATCTCGTAACTGGTTTATTAGACGGTCTTTTAGGCGGCTTACTGTCTCTTGATCTCGTAACTGGTTTATTAGACGGCGTATTAGGTGGTCTATTATCACTTGACCTTGTAACCAACTTGGTTGATGGTTTACTTGGCGGCTTGTTATCGCTTGATCTAGTATCTGGTTTATTAGATGGCGTATTGGGTGGTTTATTATCACTTGACCTTGTCACTAATCTTGTTGATGGCTTACTTGGCGGCTTGTTATCGCTTGATTTAGTCTCTGGTTTATTAGACGGTCTTTTAGGCGACTTGTTATCACTTGACCTTGTCACTAACTTGGTTGATGGCTTACTTGGCGGCTTGTTGTCTCTTGATCTGGTAACTGGTTTATTAGACGGCGTATTGGGTGGTCTATTATCACTTGACCTTGTCACTAACTTGGTTGATGGCTTACTTGGCGGCTTGTTGTCTCTTGATCTGGCAACTGGTTTATTAGACGGCATCTTGGGTGGTCTATTATCACTTGACCTTGTCACTAATCTTGTTGATGGTTTACTTGGTGGCTTGTTATCGCTTGATTTAGTCTCTGGTTTATTAGACGGCATCTTGGGTGGTCTATTATCACTTGACCTTGTAACCAACTTAGTTGATGGTTTACTTGGCGGCTTATTATCTCTTGATCTCGTAACTGGTTTATTAGACGGCGTATTAAATAACTCACTTTCTCTTAACTTAGTTGTTAATCTTGTAGATGGTGTTATTAATAGTTCCCTATCTCTAGACCTCGTTACTAATCTTGTAGATGGCGTATTAAATAATTCATTATCTCTAGACCTCGTTACTAATCTTGTAGATGGCGTATT
>NZ_JACAIJ010000007.1:75782-219115 GCF_030325485.1 Acinetobacter sp. R933-2 | reverse complement strand
TAATCTTGTAGATGGCGTATTAAATAATTCATTATCTCTAGACCTCGTTACTAATCTTGTAGATGGCGTATTAAATAGTTCATTATCTCTAGACCTTGTTACTAATCTTGTAGATGGTGTATTAAATAACTCATTATCTCTAGACCTTGTTACTAATCTTGTAGATGGTGTATTAAATAACTCATTATCTCTAGACCTCGTTACAGACTTAATTAGTGGTTTAAACAACGATTTATTATCACTTGATCTGGTAACAAATTTAGTAAATGGTGTATTAAATGGCTCATTACCACTTGATTTAGTTTCAGGTTTGGTTGGTGGTTTAACAAATGGCTTATTACCTCTTGATCTGGTAACGAATTTAGTTGACACTCTAAATACTGATATTCTAGCAACTGATGCAATTGATCAAATCGTATATGATCTTTT
This sequence comes from Acinetobacter sp. R933-2, assembly GCF_030325485.1. Taxonomy (NCBI): domain Bacteria; kingdom Pseudomonadati; phylum Pseudomonadota; class Gammaproteobacteria; order Moraxellales; family Moraxellaceae; genus Acinetobacter; species Acinetobacter sp. R933-2. The sequence goes on along the minus strand of NZ_JACAIJ010000007.1, from coordinate 218,686 downwards.
AGATCAAACGACTGGTTTAATTACAGATACTATTTCTAACAGTAATGATCTTATCCAAGATAATATTTCTGTAGATTCAACGCTTGATATGTTAAATAGTATGATCACGCCATCTATTGACTCTGCGCTTAATGCGGTGACAAATACACTTCAATCTATCTCTGCTGAGCGTATTATTGAGGAAATTCAGATCCAAAGTGAGCAAGAAATTAAAGAGAATGATATTGATAATCTACTCAGCAGTTTAACTGGAGTAGAAGGTACTGAGCAGGCTGCACCAACTGTTGCACCTGTGAAAGATCAACTTTATATTATTTCTCAACCAATTAATCCAGACAACTTACTAGATAACAACTTGCATCTAGTTTAATTTGAAATACGATATCATTTTATTTTTAATTATATCATTTTAAATAAATTTGGATTTATATTTAAAAAAACCGAGCTATATAATTAGCTCGGTTTTTTATTTCACATTTATTTGGATTTTTAATATTAAAATATCAATAAAATTTATTAATAATAAAAATTAAAGCATTTACATAAATAGATTTTTCTTATGGTTCTACGCTTAAACCTGCTTTATGTAGCTCTAAATCACCTTGCGCTGATCCTTGCATTGGTACAATATCATTCGTGCGGTCAGAAATTTCATCTAAACGCACAGATAAAATATGCGTAGTATCCTCACCTACGCCTAAATAAATACCTTGAGTAATGCTAATGTGTGCAACTTCAAAGCTTCCTGCACCAGCGCAAAGTATCATTTTTGTTGGTGCATCTTCAGCAACTAAAACTGCGATTGCAGGACTTACTGCACGGGGTTCAAGTGCTTTGAGAGAAGCTTCTGGTAATAAGCCTTCTAACATTCGAGTTGCAGCAGTAGGTGCAATACAATTCACACGAATATTATATTTTTCACCTTCTAAACCCAGAGTCTGCATTAGCCCAACCAATGCCATTTTTGCAGCGCCGTAATTTGACTGTCCAAAATTACCATATAAGCCAGAAGATGAAGTTGTCATGACAATACGACCATATTTCTGGTCACGCATAATATCCCAAACAGCTTTAGTACAATTTACCGCCCCCATTAAATGTACATCAATCACAGAGCGAAAGTCTTCAAGTGACATTTTTGCAAAAGTTTTATCGCGCAAAAATCCAGCATTATTGACTAAAATATCAATTCGTCCCCAGCGTGCCATAGTATCGTCAATCATCACTTGAACCTGTTCAACATCTGTGACAGATGCACTGCTTGCAATCGCCTCACCACCTGCTGCAATAATTTCATCTACTACTTTTTGTGCAGGAGAATTTGAACCGCCATGACCATGTACATCACTTCCTAAGTCATTAACAACAACTTTTGCACCTAACCGTGCCAATAATAATGCATGTTCACGCCCTAAACCTGCACCTGCTCCAGTGACAATTGCGACCCGATTTGTTAGATTGACTGTCATGATTCATCCCTTATTTATCAAAATTATTGTCTTTAAAATGCAGCGGCTTTAGTGGTCTAAAACCTTCATTTAAGCTGTCATATATTCATTTTCTATAGCATATTACACATTTACTTCCATCATGACACCTGTAATAATTGAATAAATTTCTCTTATCATTTTTATTATATGAGTTATGTTATTGATGTAATGTTCATGTATATATCTAAAGATAATTACAGATTAAATATAAATTAATCATCATCTTGTAACACAAATGACTCCCCATTACTTTTTATTACCACACCCTGATATACACATAGATTGATGGTATTTTGATTTTTTTATCTCATTTTTTACATAGATCACATCATGATTCAATGTTATTCTTATGCATGAAATTTCATTCAATTCATTTCTTTTATGACGATTACGCCACCTTAAGTTTTTTTACTTTTAAATCGTAAAGAACTCATCACAATCTAGTGATGTGGTGTATACACTCGTCTTTTTATATCACATCACTAGTCTATTAAAATTCCCCAAATTAGGCTGTCTTATGTTTTCTAATGTCCGAGAACAATGGTTCTCTAACATCCGTGCAGACTTGCTTGCAGGTCTTGTTGTTGGGCTTGCCCTTATTCCTGAAGCAATCGCATTTTCAATTATTGCAGGTGTAGACCCTAAAATTGGTTTATATGCTTCTTTCTGTATCGCTGTGGTTATTTCATTTGTAGGTGGTCGCCCTGCCATGATTTCGGCTGCAACAGGGGCAATGGCATTACTCATGATCACTTTAGTTAAAGAACATGGTTTAGACTATTTATTTGCTGCAACAATTTTAACAGGCATGATTCAAATTTTAGCTGGTTATTTAAAACTGGCTAAAGTCATGCGCTTTGTTTCTAAATCTGTGGTCATTGGCTTTGTGAATGCCTTAGCAATTTTAATTTTTATGGCACAAATGCCTGAACTTATTCATGTACATTGGCATGTTTATGCTTTGCTTGCACTGGGTTTAGTGATTATTTACTTATTTCCATATATTCCCAAGATTGGAAAATTATTTCCTTCTCCACTTATTTGTATTCTTGTGGTCACTGCTATTGCGCTGATGTTTGGAATTGATGTTCGTACTGTCGGAGATATGGGGGCACTACCCGATACATTACCTATATTTTTAGTCCCGAATATTCCATTTAATTTTGAAACACTGATGATTATCTTACCCTACTCAGTGGCACTGGCTGCTGTGGGTTTACTTGAGTCTATGATGACAGCAACAATTGTGGATGAAATGACGGATACTTCTAGTAATAAATTTCAAGAGTGTAAAGGACAAGGTATTGCCAATATTGCCTCTGGCTTTATGGGTGGAATGGCAGGTTGTGCAATGATCGGTCAATCTATGATTAATGTAAAATCAGGTGGACTCACACGTTTATCAACTTTCTCAGCAGGTATATTTCTTTTAATTTTAGTTGTTTTTATCAGTGATTGGCTGAAAGTTATTCCTATGGCAGCATTAGTGGCTGTGATGATTATGGTCTCAATCAGCACATTTGACTGGAACTCGATTAAAACATTTAGAACCAATCCAATGAGTAGTAATATCGTGATGATTACAACTGTCATGGTGGTCGTTCTAACTCATAATCTAGCATTGGGTGTATTCACAGGTGTGCTTTTATCCGCTTTGTTTTTTGCAAATAAATTAAAAAATCAAGTTCGCATTGAATCAACCTTGGAAGGCAACAACCGACTTTATACCCTATATGGTCAAATATTTTTTGGTTCTACTGAAAGCATTTTACACGCTTTTGATTTTAAAGATCATAGCCAAAATATTATTATTGATTTGACTCATGCACATATTTGGGATGTGAGCTCTGTTGCTATGTTAGATTCAGTCATCAATAAATTCCAGAAAAATGGAAAATCTATCGCAGTGAGAGGTTTAAATACGGCTAGTATTCAAATGATGAATCAATATAGTGTTTCTTCTATCAAAGTTTAAAAATAAACAGCAAAAATCCTTCAGATCAACTCAATTGTATTTATTTTTCTGTCATTCATCGTAAAAATAAGAACCCCTAAAAACACAGGGGTTCATTCTACTTGATATTAAAAACCTATTTTTTTAACATCATATAAAGGTAGACATATTAAGTTAACTTTCAAAAATTTTTGCTTGATTAATTAACTGTAAAAAAGTAGTACCATCTTGAATTTGATTCGCACTTAATAAAGCCAATTTAACTAAAAATAGCTCTCTCTTCTCCGCTGGGATTGCATCAATACTTTCAGCTAAATGATCATATACTTTTTCTAAATCCTGAATTGAAATTGTACTCATGCCACCGCTCCTTGTGTAAATAAAGTATATTGATTAAATGTTTCAGTGATTGCCTGTTTACGATACTCTAACCAACGACCATTAATATGATGATCAGGGCGAACCAAATAAATCGTATTGATATCAGAAAATAATCGTTCAGTTAAAATATCTGCTGTAATACTCAGACAATGATCTACACCTTTTACATAGACATCATCCAACATTAAGGCAATGATTTGTATTGGAATACCGTGTTCTTTTAAGCGATTTACCTCATTGACTAAATCTATGTTTAGTTGTCCATTTTGTGTGAAAGTTACAACAGAAAATTGTGCAGACAAATGATCATATAAGAATGAACCATCATCAAATTTTATATTTGGAATCAATGCACCATTTTCCATCAATTCATTCATTTTTGTATTATCATCAAATTGGCTATTCAATAGCGAATGACTATATGCATGTGGACGAGAAGTACGCCAATGATATAGAGGACGTACAAATTCATGTTCAAGTGATAACGATAAAACTGCATTACGAAGTAAGCGGAAGCCCTCTGTCGGTGGTGCCATGAAACGAGTTGACTTTCCTGCCTCGGCAATAATTTCACGTACAGCACTGATACGATCAAAAGAATAGCTTTCTAGTAGTTTTTCTGGTGCCCAGCCTTGAACAACTGCTGCTAATTTCCACGATAAATCTTGAGCATCTTGAAAGCCTGTATTGGCTCCACGTACACCAAAAATCGGTAATAAATGTGCGGCATCTCCAACAAACATAATACGATTATGAACATAATGGTCTAGGGTTAAAGCACGTGCAGAATATACTGTACTCCAGTCCATTTCCCATTCTAAATGATCCATTCCAATCATTTTTAACTGGTCATTGACCGCTTTATGTAAATTTTCTGCTTTCAAAGCTTCTTCTGGTGTAATCATTGGATCTAACTGATAATCGAAACGCCAAATATGATCTGGCTCACGATGCATAAGAATAGTATTTCCAGGATTCCAATCTGGAGAGAAAAAGGCTAAGCGTTCCGTTGGATAATCCAAATGGATACGAATATCTGCAATGACAAAACGCCCTTCATAACTCGCACCTTGCATTCGCAATTTCATACGCTCCCGAATCGGTGAACGTCCTCCATCTGCAGCAATAAGCCATTGTGTGCTATGTTGATATTCACCTTCTGGTGTATGGATCGTCAGCGTTACTATATTTTCATCTTGTTGATGATCAACGACTTTATTTCCCCAACGTAGTTCAATGTTGGGTTGTTCTTGGATGGTTTCTAATAAGTAATTTTCCAACCAATTCTGCTGTAAATTATTGAGTGGCGCAAATTGATCGTGCTCACTAACAGGCGATTCCATACGGAATGCAACTTGACCCTTATAGATCGAATTACCATGTGTCCACGGCAAAGCACGACTCATAATACGCTTTGCTGCCCCAGTATTCTGTAAAATTTCCATTGAGCGTTTGGTATAAACAAGTGCTCGACTACCTTCTGATAATTGTAATTCGGAAGACAGCAATATTACCTTGATTCCTTGCTTTGCAAGTAGTAATGCTGTTGTCATACCAATCGGTCCAGCACCTACCACAGTAACCGTTTTTTCTTCTGTTACAATATCTTGAGTAGAATGAAAGTGTGGATAAACTTGATAATCATAATAAAGAGACTGTCTTGGTGTAGTCGTTGGAAAATGCATATTAGACTCCTTGTCATATAAATAATAAATTAAGATTTTGCTTCTGATGCTATTGCGATTGTGTTCGCATTACCTGTCATAGATAAATAAGATGTTTTATAAATTGGTGTACGATATTTTTGACTACCATGCAGACCATAAGCATATAAACCAAATAAAAGCACAGTAAATATCGAACAAATGATCCAAACGAAAGTAAATGAATGTGTTGCTGTTGCAATCATGGAAATAGCTGGAACTCCAAGGGCTATACCTAAAGTTTGAAAGCGTAAACAAATCCCATAAACTTCCCCGTAATGATTGGGTCCATAGGTTTTAGAGGCAATCACAGCAGGAGTAACGGTACCAATACAATTACCGACTCCCCAAAACATTACCCCCATTAAACCAAGTCCCCACATTTGAGATGAAGTCGTGAACATGAAAGGGATACAGGTTAAAAGTACAGATACGGCAACAGCACTCGTCGTGACTAAACAACCAAATTTGTCATATAACCAACCTAAAATAATTTTGGCAAAAATCATAATGCCTAAACTAATCACCAAAAAACTGGCAGCTTGTTGCATACCAAAAGTATTTTGTAAATACACAGGAAGTTGAAGTACGATTCCACCACCAACAAAACCCACTAAAAATTGTGCAGCCAACATAGACCAGAAGAAGGGCTTTTTCTTCAATACCTTAGGGTCTATATCAACCAAAGTTAGTTTTGACTTAGATGAAACTTCAAGCTTTGAATGAGTCAAATCAGCACCTAATGCCTTTAAGCCCATGCTTTCTGGAGAGTCTTTAATCAATATACTAATCAGTAAAACACCACCTACAAACATCATGGCAGCGACAGTTTGATAAGCAAAAGTAAAACCAAAATACTGAATACAATAAGTAATATATTTACTTAACAACATCCCAAAGAATGCACTTCCAGAAAGTGCAATACTCATTGCTAGACCTTTTTTCTCAATAAACCAACGATTTACAAGAATATTCGGTGGAATAAAAGTTAAACCTGTAGAAAAAAAGCCAAATAAAGCTGCTACAACATATAAAGCAACCACATGTGTAACCATGGAAAATGCCGCATAACTGAGACAAAATCCTGTTAAAAAAATCAATAAAGCTTTTTTTGTATGTTGCTGTAAAATTTTTCCAACTTTTGGTGAAAATAACATCACAGTGATATTAATAATGGTTGAACACAAAGCAAATTGTGTTGCACTCAAACCCACTTCTTTGGTGAAAGCATTTAAATAAATATTAAATGTTGTAATCGTCAATGCTAATGCTGAACCAGAAACTGCCATTAAAGCAATTACAATCCACCAGCCATAAAAAATTTTTGTCGATTCCTTCATTGTGCTTTCCCTAGTTTCTAAACTTTAAACTCAAGGAGAAAGCACATCTCGCTCCTTTATCCTTGAGTAATATATTTTGTTAAAGCTTCTGCTGTTCCTTTTAAAGCCTTAATTTTTTCATGTTCAAAATCGATAGGTAATTGTGCTTCACTACCTAAAGCCGCGATACAAAATTCAATTTCATTGTGAATATTAAAAATTGGGACACAAATCGCATTTATACCTACCAACATATCGCCCGAAACAGTCGCAGCACCTAAACTGATAATGTTCTGTTTCATTTTTTGAAACTCAATCCAATTACGAGGATAAACTTCCTGTTTCTGTGACTGTTTTTCTTGCCATTCTTTTTCTAGCAATGGTTTAACAATGCCCTCCGCCATAAATGCAGCATAGGTACGACCAGTTGCAGAATTTAATAATGGCATCATTGAACCAACTCGTGTAATGACAGAAACGGGCTGATTTGGCTCAATCCATTGCACAATCAAGGGTCCTTGCGGTGTCCATTTACTAATCTGCAAACCACACTCAATTTTACGATGTAGCTCATAAATCATCGGTTGCGCAGCCTGAATAATGTCTGTTCTCTGAATACAACTCAGTCCCAAACGCCAAGCTTGATCGCCAAGTGCATATCGTCCGTCATCGAGTTGTTTGGCATAGCCCATACGAACCAAACTCACAACATAACGATGAACTTTTGCAGGATGCATTGACAATATTTCTGCAAGCTCTTTGAGCATCATAGGCATACGCTGTGCAATTAATGCATCAAGTACCACCAACCCAACTTCTAAGGATTGCACTCCACCTTGTGCTTTTTCTTCAGACATTTGTCTTTTACTCCCACTTTAATGATCAGCATTCTACTTGAAGCCTGCTGATTTCAAAGTGATAAAACACAAGAAATTATCATGATTAACGTTAAAGCAACTCCTATATTCAGCATCTCAATATTATAAAATTACGAATAACGTAATTTAATTATGTATTGCGTAATTTATGAAAATGAGTATGATAGGATTAATCGCAAAAATCAAGACTCCTGAAGCATTTGATCAAAAAAATACGAATCGAATTTAAAACCATGATTTAAAAAATTTTTATTTTTAAATCATGCAATTTCACTCAGTAGCTTGATAAATAAATGCGTTTTTAATACTCAAAAGTAAGCGTACATCAAGTGGATTACTTCATTTTTAGACAAGGACATGCAAATGACTAAGCAATTAAAATCATTTATTGACGTCGCAAAGGACTCAGATTTTCCCATTCAAAATTTGCCTTATGGCATATTTAGCCAAACGCAGGATGGTGAACGCCGTGTGGGCGTTGCATTAGGTGAATGGGTCGTTGATTTATCAGTATTAGAAGCACATGGTTTTTTAAAAATTAAAGCGGGTGAACAATTTTTTAATCAGCCTACACTGAATAAATTTATTGCTACAGGTAAATCGCATTGGTCTAATATTCGTACTGAATTACAAACTTTATTGTCTGCTGACCATGCAACGCTACGTGATCATCAGACATTACGTGATCAAGTATTTTTTAAACAAACCAATGTCTATATGCACTTACCTGTTCAAGTGACAGGTTATACCGATTTTTATTCCTCTAAAGAACATGCCACCAATGTAGGCTCTATGTTCCGTGATCCTAAAAATGCCTTATTGGCAAATTGGTCAGAACTACCTGTGGGCTATAATGGTCGTGCCAGTTCGGTTGTTGTTAGTGGAACTGATATTGTTCGTCCTTCAGGTCAAATTAAACTCCCTACAGAAGAACGTCCAATATTCTCTGCTTGTCGTAAGCTTGATTTTGAACTTGAAACAGGTTTTATTATTGGTCAATCCAACCCATTAGGCACACCTATTTCAATTGAAAATGCATGGGATCATATTTTCGGTATGGTTCTATTTAATGATTGGTCTGCACGTGACTTACAACAATGGGAATATGTACCTTTAGGTCCATTTAATGCCAAAACTTTTGCTTCATCTATTTCACCTTGGATTGTGACTTTAGAAGCGCTTGAACCCTTTAAAACGCATTCGCCAAAACAAGAACCACAACCGTTGAACTATTTACGTGAAGATCATAGTAGCAACAGTTACGATATTCATTTATCTGTTGAGTTAAAAGCACAACATGCTGAAGTTGCAGATGTCATTAGTCAAACCAATTTTAAATATATGTATTGGTCTATGGCACAGCAATTGACCCATCACACGATCGCTGGTTGTAATGTCCAAGTAGGAGACTTGATGGGTTCAGGCACTATTTCTGGTCCAACACCTCACTCCTATGGTTCATTATTAGAAATCACTTGGAATGCAACTCAACCTCTGACTTTGTCTAATGGCGAACAGCGCAGTTTTCTACAAGATGGCGATACATTGATCATGAAAGGATATTGTCAAAAAGAAAATTTACGTATCGGTTTTGGGGAAGTATCAGGAAAAGTATTACCTGCGCTTAGCTTTAACTTTGCATCATAAGAGAATATCAATATGAAACTGTATGGATATTTTCGAAGTTCAGCAGCTTATCGTGTACGTATTGCTTTAAATTTAAAAGGTTTAAATGCAGACTTACTTTCAATCCATTTAGTTAAAAATGGAGGAGAACAACACAGTGCAGCGTATCGTCAACTTAACTCAAGTCAATTGGTTCCGACTTGGGTTGAAAATGAAAATGAATGCAGTTTCATCTTGACCCAATCGCTCAGTATTTTGGAGTATTTAGAAGAAAAGTTTACAGATATTCCATTACTTCCCCAAGATTTACAACAACGCGCTTTGATTCGTGCTTTTAGTCAAAGCATTGCTTGTGATATTCATCCACTGAATAACTTACGCGTCTTGCAATTTTTAAAACATCAATATGAAATTTCAGATGAGCAAAAAATGCAGTGGTATAGACATTGGGTGGATATTGGTTTTTCGAGCTTAGAAAAGCAATTACAACACTCAAATGGACAATTTTGTTTTGGTGAATTGCCAACTTTTGCCGATTGTTGCCTCATTCCACAAGTATATAACGCATTACGTTTCAATATTGATTTATCAGCTTATCCAAAAATTCAATCGATTTATCAACATTGCAACACACTTATTGCATTTCAAAATGCTGCACCTGAACAACAGGCTGATGCAGTATAATTTTATAAGGATATTATTTATGACCATTCAAGTCGAAAAGATTCATCATGTTGCTTATCGCTGTAAAGATGCCAAAGAAACCGTAGAATGGTATAAAAAAAATCTAAATATGGACTTTATTTTGGCATTTGCTGAAGATTATGTACCGTCAACAAAAGCTTTTGATCCATATATGCATCTTTTTTTAGATGCAGGTCATGGCAATGTCTTGGCATTTTTTGAATTACCTACACAACCTGAAATGGGACGTGATGAAAATACGCCTAAATGGGTTCAACATATTGCGCTCAAAGTGAAAGACCGTGCAGCATTAATTGAAGCCAAAGCACATTTAGAAAATAATGGTATAGATGTATTGGGTATCACTAATCATGGTATTTTTCATTCTATTTACTTTTTTGATCCTAATGGGCATCGTTTAGAACTCGCTTATGATGATGAAAAAGCACCTGCTAAAATTGCCATGATTACAGAAGAAATGAAGCATGAAATGCTAGAGCAATGGTCAAAAACCAAACGTGCGCCTCACCATACTCATTTTTTACATGCCGATGAGTTAGCGCAAAAAACTGATGCTTAAACTTATGATGAACTGAAAAATAAAATACCAAAACCTAGTTAAAGTAAGACAAGCTCTTACTTTAACTTTGATTAAAAATTTTGATCACTTCACTTTTTTATGATGATGATCCTGATATTTTGAATCTACGATTACATAAACACAATAATTATTATTAAATCAATCTTAAAAAATGAATAAAAATTTTATTACAATAGATAGCCTTATATTTTGCTTTTTTGCAATATATAAAAATTAATATATTTAAAAAATCATATGAAAAAAGTGAGAAAAATAATGTCAAATTTGAACAAACCCGAAAGCCAATATAATCCTTTAGATTGGTTTATTAAATGTCTAAAAAATTATGCCAATTTTTCAGGTCGCGCACGTCGTAAAGAATATTGGTTCTTTGTTCTTATACAATTCATTCTCTTGATTATTGCAGGCATTTTAGATGCTGTAATTTTCAAAAAACCTTTTATCTTTTATACCATTACTGCACTTGGTTTATTTATTCCTGCTGTTGCAGTAGGGGTACGACGTATGCATGATATTGGACGTACAGGATGGTTATTATTACTGAGTTGTATTCCTTTGATTGGGCTTATTGTGCTCTACTGGCTTGCGAGTAATACATCACCTGAAACGAATAAATGGGGACAACCTGCTAAATAATTTGGTCATCTTATGATTTAAAAATAACTCAGTCTAATCTGTCAAACTATAGTAAAAATCGATATTTCCACAGTTTAGACTGAGTTTTTTAATCACGCTTTTTTGTTACATCTATATTGAGCTAAAACGATAATGCAAAGCATCAGATGGTAAAGTAAATGCCCTCCTCTTGTTTCACGTGGAGCCATTGACTCAACGAGAAGTTAACCGAATGAAATAATAATTCCATGAATACATATCATTTAATTTATTATCTCATTCATACAATTTATACAATAAATTGTTTTAACTATTTAATTTTTTTCACTGTTCTAAAACCAACATGACTAATCCCTAAGTCAGCTTCTTGTGAATGTCGTGCAGAAGCACGATAACGCATACAATAATTGGATGCACATAAAAATGATCCTCCTTTAATTGTATATTGATTAAATGTTGAAGCTTGATGTGACTTTAACTGTTGTACCCCCATATGATCATCATGTGTGCCTGAAAATGGACTATTGGTATATTCCCAAACATTTCCAATCATGTCATATAAGCCAAAACCATTGGCAGCAAAGCAACCCACTGGTGCAACATCCGTAAAACCATCTTTATTGTCATTTTGATAAGGAAACTCACCTTGCCATACATTGGCATTGATATGTTCCAGATCGGCACTCACATCTCGCGCTTTTGTAAAACCTTTGGCTGCATATTCCCACTGTTCTTCTGTAGGAAGATCATGTCCCAACCAATCTGTATAAGCAATCGCATCTTTCAGCGTAATCATTCGAACAGGTTCATTGGGTAAAATTTGACGACTTGCATTTTCTCCCCAAGGCTTTTTCCAAGATGCACCTTTAACCAAAGACCACCAAGCTAACTCTTTGACTTGTCCTTGTGGTGGTATAAATACAGCAGCTTCACCTTGTTTTTCAGCTTCAGTGATATAGCCTGTTGCTTTAACAAAGCTTTCAAACTGCGCGTTGGTGACTTCGGTTTCATCCATCCAGAAATCTGTAACAGTCCGCTCACTTTGGTACAATGCACGTTCTTCGGGATAACTTTCATTATTTCCAATTTGGAAAGTACCCCCTGTAATTTTTACCATACCTGCTTCAGGTTTTTTCATCCAGTTTTGAGGTAATCCAGAATACTGTTGGCATTGGGTTTTTCCACCTAACTTAACTTCTTTAGAGATTGAAGTCGTTTTTTCACTACAAGCTGTTATTAGTAAAAATACTACAGGTAATGTTAGGTATTTAAAAAAATTCATCGTCCTTGATCTCTTTTCCGTTCATATCAATCGTTTAATCGCTTTATTGCTTGAACACATATGTATTCAGCAATAAAGCCCTTAATCTAAACATATTTTTTCAGTTTAACGATATTTTTTTAAATTATTTATCTCATTTTTTCAAAATTCAGACCAACTCTTATTTTTTATAAAAAATTGATTTTTCTATCTTTATTTTAAACATAATAACAACTCAGTGACACAACACATGCATTAATTTATATTATTTATAGACTAATTTTTAATCTTAGTAGAAAAAACCGACCGCTTTGGAATTCAATTTTTCTTTTAATCAAAAATTTGTACAAAAATGTATAAAGTTATCCTAACAATTTTTCAAACTTCAAATATCTAAAATAAAAGTATATTGATCATCTGCATTCATAAATCATAAAGTTATAAAAAATTGTTGCTATAAATTATGAAATTTCAACAAATTTGCGGTGGTTATTTCTTCTATTTTACGTTAAAAAATAACCAATAACGAATATTTGAGCATTGATATTAATCGTAATGAAAACACGTACAGTGCAAACCACCATGTCGTGGATTCTCACGGCACATATTTTCATAGCAATTATTGCTTATGAATGGTTACCTGCATCTTTTCGAGGCAGTTGGATCTTTATTTTCTTGCTATTAATTGCAGGGAGTTTCTTAACTGTAGGATGGGCACTCATTCTCGGTTTGGTCACCTTTGTTGCTGTGGCTGTATACTTTCTTTTAGACTTAGCAAACCAAACCTATATTGAACGCCAATTATTATTACTGTTTATTATTCCAATTACACCTGTCTTACTGAGTGCGATCCGTCATAACTTACAAAGCAGTTCAGATAATTTCCATTCAGTTGAAGTTTATCAACAAAAAATTCAATACGATGTTTTACCTTTGTCAGCCCTAGACAATGTCAAAACTGAACTGAATAAAATGCTTGAAAAAGCATTGATTCCACAATATGAAATCTTTCAAATCCTCATTACCAATCACAGTCTTATTGAAGATATGCTTGGTGCTGATGTCTGGAAAAACACACAAAATCAAATTATTGAAAAGTTAAATTGTCCTTCTAATGAAATTTCTTTTCATTTTATCAATCAAGAATTAAGTGAAATTTATAGCATAGTAATCCGCGATTCCAAACAACAGGAATATCCAAGTTTTATTCAAAATTTAAAAGATATCGCAACACTTCGTCTCAACATCAAACAAGAGATTATTCACAGCTCCTCAGTCAATCAAATGATATCAGGAGAGCGCTAAATGTCTGTCCTACTCAATGTATGTGGTCTGATTCTTTCTACTCAAACGATACCTGATATAACACTTATACAGTTTTATCAACAATACTACTATTGTGATATTCAAGTATTAGCTCAAGAAGATACACCGCCTCTTGCTCCTCAATATCCTATTTCAGCCTATTTTCCAAATATTCGACAATGGTGGCCTGTCTTTACCATTGATCAAATTGGCAGTGCCAGTTATAAACGCATCATTCAGCATGGCATTAAACCTGGGCTGATTTTGCCCAATGAATATTTTAACATCCGTAATTATTACAAAGCTAAAAAAGCAGTGAGCGAAGGTGCTATTCCTCTTGCACTTTATGAATCAAGACAGCCGCATTATTTTGCTTCTAAAGCAACGTTTTCTACTGCGATTGGCTTACGCCCTTTAGGTGCTTTTACCACCACAGGTTGGGACAATAATTTAAATCTACAACCTGCAGGTACTTATATTGTTCAAAATCAAAATAACAATACCTTACCCTTACCCACACGCGAAATTCTAGATAGATCACATTATTTTTATCATGCTCAACAGAACACAGAACAAGGAAATGGCTATCAAGTAATTGTTAACCCTTCAACCTCAATCAGCTTAGATAATATTCGTTATCCAAAGCTTGGAATTGCATGGACTTTTAATGACATTGATTACCTCAGTACACCTGAGCAAATTCAAACCAATGCTTTTGGTTATTTATTTATTGTTTTAAGTACTGTTGTGATCCCTCTCGATTTTATTTTGCCACGTACTTATCCCGATGTACTACGATTTTTTGGCAGTTCAATTTCTTGGATTTCCTTACTTTTAGGTGGCATTTTACTGCTCATTTTCATTGTTTCAATTTTTAGAAAAGTGAGATCTCATGGCGCCGATTGATATTTTATTTCTATTTGGATTTCTCGGGATATGGATACCACAAACCTTTTGGGCATGGTTGAGTTATCAAGCTTGGAAATATTCCAAAACAGCAGAACAGGAATTAAATCATCTTCCTGTTCCTGAAGAATGGCCATTTTTAAGTGTACTCATTCCTGCGTATAACGAAGCTGTGGTCATTGAAGAAACTTTACATGCTATTGCGAAGCAAGACTATCCTGCTCATGCTTATGAGGTTTTACTCATTAATGATGGTTCTAAAGACAATACTTTAGAAATCGCTGAGCGCTTGGCTCAACAATATCCGTGCATTAAAATCGTGAATGTTCCTAAAGGCATGGGCGGCAAAGGAAAATCACGTACATTAAATAATGGTTTACCTCATGCAAAAGGTGAATTAATCGTGGTTTACGATGCCGATAGTACACCTGAGCCTAACTGTGTCAGACTTTTAGCTCAGACTTTGCTTGCAGACAAAAAATTGGTCGCAGTCAATGGTAAAGTGAGAACGCGAAATTGGGATGATAGCCCTTTGACACGTTTTATTGCGATCGAATTTATTTTTTTCCAATGGATTTTCCAAGGTGGACGCTGGCAAAGTTTTGAACTTTCTACCTTAATGGGAACCAACTATGTGATTTGGCGTGATGTACTCGAAACACTTGGGGGCTTTGATGAAAAATCTCTCGTCGATGATACAGAAATGAGTTTCCGAATTTTTCTCGGAAAAAAAAGAATTAAATGGGTACCTTATGCAATCGGTTGGCAACAAGACCCACCTTCACTGAGTGTTTTTATTAAGCAACGTTCACGCTGGACACAAGGTAACTTTTACGTCACTCAGAAGTATTTACCTGTTGCAATTCGGACTCCTTTTCCAATTGGTATCGAAATTTTTAACAATATCATGTGCTATATCATGTTTGTGCCTGCATTAATCTGGAGTCATATCACGCTCATTATAGGGTTATTAGGTATTGCTGGTGTCAGTGTTCCAGGTCCATTCACCTTTTTATGGGCACTCTCTTTTCTGCTTTATGTCGCACAAATGTGGTTTACCCTTTCTTTGGAAAAAGCACCTACAAAATTATATGGTTATTCCGTTCTTTCTTATATTAGCTATTCGCAAATTTTTCTTTTTATCGTTGCCAAAGCGGCTTACGAGATGCTGAAAAATAAAATTCAGGGTAATTCTTTACAATGGTACAAAACAGAACGCAGTCAGGAGAAGAAAAAATGAATATTACATTCAATACCTTAAAACACTCATTACTCACTGCATTGACTTGCGCTAGTGTATTGATCGCACCAACAAGTTTTGCCATTACGTGGCAACTGGATGATATTAATACCTCAACCAAATATACAGTTGAATCACATTATTTTTATGTAGGTAAAGGTTCGCAATGGCAAAATGTCAAATTTTCTGGAGATTATTCAGCCGAATACTATACAACATTGGTCATTAAATATGATGACAAGCTGATCTATAACACCACGCTGAATGGTAAAGGACAAGTTTCATTTCCAATTCCAGACAGTAATACAGGCTTTCATCGTTTAGATTTTATCTTACAGCAATATGCACCAGCTATTAAACAGGACTCCAATCGAACAAATTTTTGTCAGGAAGATGTTGATCGAGTAACCTATTTAACCAATTCAAAACTTGATTATGATCGTTATCGCCCTATTTATAAAATCAAGGATTTACCTGATGCTTTAGCCAACCCTCAATTGGTACGCCCCACTCCTTTTATTGGTTTATTGCAATACAATTCCAATAATCCACTTGAAGCAGCCATGTTGGCGCGTCTAGCAACAACAGTGAATTCAGTTACCCCTGTAGAATGGTATGAACGAAAACTTCCTTTAGGTGTCACAGAAGCCCCAAGTTTTGCCCTCAAAATTGAGCCTGTAGATACACCGCTTATTGGTGGTGCACAAGCACATATTGGTGACGATAATGAACAAAAAATTCCCACTTTAACCATTCGTTATCACGAAGCGAAAGAATTAGAAGCAGCAATTAATGGTCTGACAAATCCTGATTATATTCGCCAGATCGACACAGCAGATGCATCACTGCCTTTATCGTTAGCTTCTCCAAAATGGGCAGAGTTTCGACAGTTCAACAACTTAGCAGATCTCGGTATTGCAGACTTCCGTTTAGGGCAAGCGAATAAATCGCTATTTTTAAATTTTCCTGCTGTGTGGGATCCAACAGACATTTTACAAGGACAACTTGCGCTCAGAATACAAAGTGGCTTATTGCCTGGTTCAAATATCACCACATGGATTGATGAAGGCTTAGCAGGAAGTATGAAATTGGCAGAGCTGGGTTCAGACCCCGTTGACCACCAATTTAACTTTTTTGCTAAAAACGTTTCAAATTTAACAAATTATGACTTTAGAATAGAAAGTTCAATTATCACCAATAACCAATGTCTTCCATCGGCAAATGGCTCTATTTGGATTGACACCAAAAAATCAACTTTGACACTGCCTCATCGTTTAAAGAATGGTGTAGCTGCACTGTCTATGGCACTGGCAACCCATCCAAGTATTGCGATTGATCATCATGATGGTAGTCTTGGTATGGCGATTATTTCCATGCAGACTGCAAAGAAAATGCTCCTAGGCGCAGGTCCAATTCCTTTAAAAATTGTAGATCTAGAAGCTACTGAAAAACGTGCAGTAAATATTTTAGTGAATAAGAAAAAATATGATCAAATTCTTGCCATGCATCCAGACTTGATTTATCAGCCAACTTCGAGTCGTGGCTATATTGTAAATTATCATAATGATCAATATGAAGTGATTGCAGACTCGACCGAAGGTGCACAAACGTTTATGCGCACATGGTCTAAATTACAGCCGAGTATTCCTAATAATATTACATCTTTATTTGTTGCTGAAAATGGCAACTTCTATGTATTAGAAAAATTGATTATTGGAACACCAAAAGCACCTTTAGTACAGCAATCCTCCTTATTTATATTGATTGTTGGCATTATTTCTCTCATGATCATAGTCATGATAGTTTGGTGGTTTAAGCAGAGAAAAAATGCAAAAACGAAAAACAATTAAGATATATTACTTATCTTTTTTGACATTATTTTTAATGCTTATGGGTTGCGTTATGTTTCAACAACCAAATCATACACCTGCACATATTGTAGGTGTATTTTGGCAACCTGACTTAAAAACCACACCACCTCAAGGAAGTTGGCAACGTTTAGGTGCAACTACATTTATACCGCAATGGTCGATTGTCGATGCTCAAACATGGATGCAAGAACTTGATACTCCTCAATGGGAGAAAACTACAACATTAGCAAGTTTAAAGAAACAAGCTTGGGCAAAGCATATTATTTTAGGTTTATCTGGTGAATATAACGAAACCGAAGCCCGTAAAAATATCGCTTTGCATTATCAACAAGCACAAATCATTATGCAGAAAAACTTACCTGTTGATGCTTATTATTTTCCTATTGAAGCCGATCCGAGTTGGTCAGATGTTTATAAACTTGGTGAAGCCTTAAAACAATTACCTCGTTCAGTTTGGGTCAGTATTTATAGTGCCGAGGTCGAACCTGTGCGTTATGATCACTGGGTCAAAAGTTGGTTACCTGAAAAAGATAAAGTGTTTTTTCAAGATGGTGTGGGTGTAGGTACTCGATCACCGACACAAGCTTTAAAAGTCTATGAAAACCTTGAAAAAAATTTAGGATCATCACGAACAGCAATTGTATTAGAGGCTTTTCGCCCTAAAGCACAAGGTGGATTTAGAGCGGCATATCCTTGGGAAATTATTCAACAACTCAAAGCTTATGAAGGCAAAACGGTCTACCTATTTGATGGTCCACATTATTTAAATCGTTGGACAGTTTATACCGTACAGCTTTGGTACAAGCTGCATTATTCATAATATTATTCTTCTGCAATTGTATCTAAAATTCTTTGCGCAGCTTGCCCATCCCCAAAAGGATTTTTAGCCTGCGCCATCGCAGTATAATAATTTGGATCTGTCAGTAGTTTTTCAGCGTGTTCTATGATCAGTGCTGTATTGGTTCCAACCAATACCCCTGCTCCAACATGCAGAACTTCAGGTCGTTCAGTCGTATCACGTAAAATGAGCACAGGTTTATGAAAAGACGGACTTTCTTCTTGTAATCCACCTGAATCTGTCATAATAAATATTGAACGCTCAATTACTGCCAATAAACTAGGATAATCTAATGGTTTAACCAAATGGACTTGTCGATGTTCTGCAAAACGTTGCTGTACCACATCATGTACTGCTGGATTCAGATGAACTGGCCAAACAAAATGTAAAAATGGATGCTGCGTAATGAGTTTTTCAACCGCATCACAAATATGTTGAATACCTTCACCAAAGTTTTCCCGACGATGTGCTGTAATTAAAACCACCTGATCTTGTTCATCAAGAATAATGTTTTGTTGTTTAAGTAAATCCTGATGACTCGGATCTTGTTGTATCAGCTTTCTTCCAAGGTGAACAGCATCGACTACAGTATTTCCAGTTACCGTAATTTTTTCAGTAGCAATATTTTCATTTAAAAGGTTATTTTTAGAAAGTTCAGTCGGGGCAAAGTGCCATGTTGTTATTCTTGAAACGATTTGGCGATTGCCCTCTTCTGGAAATGGATGATCCAAATCATAAGAACGCAGCCCTGCCTCTACATGTGCAACTGGGATTTTCATGGAAAAAGCCACTAAACCCGCAGCAAGTACAGTGGTGGTATCCCCTTGTATGATCACTGCATCTCGTTTTTTGCCATCATTAAAAACATCTTCAAGTTGAGTTAAACCATGCCCCAATAATTGATTTAAAGTCTGCCCTGCATGCATCATGTGCAAACGTTGATCAATTTTAATCTGAAAAAACGTGATTGCATCTCGAACCAATTCATCATGTTGTCCTGTAAAGATCACCTCAACCTCAAAACGCGGATCACGCTGAGCCAATAAAATCACTGGCGCAAGTTTAATCAGTTCAGGACGTGTACCAAAGACAATCGAAATCAATTTTTTTGACATGTTTAAAAATCCTTATAAAGCACCATTTCCACACGTGTATTGTTGTAGTGATCTTGTCCATTGTTGTCGTCTTTCAGATAATATCCATACAGACGTTCTAAACGTAATTTCACAGGAAGATAATTAAAAGGTTGCCAAGCTATTCCTGGACCAACTTCAAACAGATTGTTATAACTTTCACCTTCACTATCGGCTAATGTATGTAATTTGGCATAGGCTTGTACTGTGCCCACCTCTCCACGATACAAATTAAAACCTGAACGTAATCTTAAGTCAGCGATGACGTTATAGTCTTCTCTAGAATAGGTCGCGACATTGCCATAAAAATCTGTAAAATAATCATTGAAAATATGCCGTTGTTCAAGATTAGGATTGGCATACCACTCTTGATACGCTGCTGCACCAGCAGTAATACTTTCTCTAAATTTTGAACGTGTTTTTTGGGGATTGTTATTCTCAGGTCGATCAATCAAATCATAACTTCCGCCCACTTCTGCATAGAAACGCATAGGAACAGTTTGCCAAGGTTGATAATTTACACCGAATCCCGCAACGACGGCATTTTCATCAAAAATTTTAGT
Source organism: Acinetobacter sp. R933-2 (assembly GCF_030325485.1). Classification (NCBI taxonomy): domain Bacteria; kingdom Pseudomonadati; phylum Pseudomonadota; class Gammaproteobacteria; order Moraxellales; family Moraxellaceae; genus Acinetobacter; species Acinetobacter sp. R933-2. The sequence goes on along the minus strand of NZ_JACAIJ010000007.1, from coordinate 198,318 downwards.
TTCGGCACTATTGCTGTTATTCAAACCTGTAGATTGTGTATCTCGATTAAAACTTAAAAAACCATAAAGCTGCGCGCGCCCTTGATCATAATTTTTACCATACCGTATTTTTAAAGGAAAAATCCCATCATCGAAGCGTGATTCATAAGAAGGGGCAAAATAAATATCTTTAAATGTTGATTTTACTGCAGTTCCACCACTTAAATTATTTACCGCCTGATTTGCCTTATCAGCAATATCCATTTGCTTTGAATGGGTTAGCTTTTTAAATATAGGTAATGCTTCATCATTACGTTGTAATTGATTTAATAAATAAGCTCGTTGTAACTGCAACTGTTCATCTTCAGGCGCTAACTGTGTTGCACGTGTCACACTGAACAAAGCTTGCTCAGGCTTTTGCTCTCTGATTTGTAAATAAGTTAAACTTTTCCAGACTTTAATATCTTGTGGTGTTAATTGGCTCAGCTCATTGAGAATTTCTTCAGCTTGCTTAGAATCTGTTTGTTCTATCTTATAAAAATGATCCCAACGATCATAAATAGGATTACCTGGTTTATAGTCCCCAACCAAATCTGCTGCATAGACTTGCGTATTTAAAAAAGTAAAACTAGACACCGTACAACCTACAAATGCCATACAAGGTATCAATAATTTAAAGGAGTTTTTCATTTCAAACTTCCAATGGAAACTCATATGAGTATATGATTTTTTTAATAAAAATTAATCAATTTTTAATCAATACAACATTTTTTTTCAAAAATTAAAATAATTTTACATGTCACTTTGAAATTGATTTTTTAGAAAAATAATATTCTATATGAAAAAATTGGAAAAATATTGATCATAATCAATACTTAAAATAAATATGATAATTCACAATACTCTTCCAACTTTATCAGTATTTTATATAGAAAATACTTTAAACATAAATTTAGATTTTTTCTAAACGTTGCTCTTCAAGCATTTTCTTTAATTTAAACTTTTGAATTTTTCCTGATGGTGTCATTGGCATTTCATCAACAATTTCTAAAAACTCAGGAATATATTGCAGTGCGACCTTTCGATCTTGTAAAAATTTAACAATATCTTGTACAGTTAACTGTTCATTTATATTATTTAATTTAATTACCGCACAAGCACGTTCTCCCAATCTAGCATCAGGATATGGGACTAAAGCAACACTAGAAATATTAGGATGTTGATATAAAAGAGATTCTATTTCAGCAACAGGAATATTTTCTCCGCCACGAATAATTAAATCTTTCTTACGCCCACAAATGCGTATATAGCCCTGATCATCTTGAACCGCAATGTCTCCAGTATCAAGCCATCCATCTAAATCAGTACTATTTAAATGAGGACGTTTTAAATATCCACCAAAATTTGAGCAAGCACGAACCATCAAATTCCCTGATATATTTGCTGTGACCCTCTGCCCTTGTTCATCTACTATCTTTACTTCCATTCCTTTTAAAGCAATACCATCTGTATTATATGCACGCTCCTCATGATCACTCAGCATTGTTGTCGTAACAGCACCGCACTCTGTCATTCCCCAAGCTGAGATAATTTTCACTTGTAATACTTCATATGCTTTTTGCACCAAAGACTGAGGAATAGGCGCACCAGCACATAAAAAGGTCTTTAATGTATCAATAGAATTCTTTTTTTGACTTTCAATAATATAACAGGACAAGTCATTTAAAAATGGAGTTGATGCCATAGTGAAACTGACTTGTTGGGCTTCAATCAATTCAACTGCTTTAGCTGTATCCCAAATATCTTGTAAAACAACTTTAGCTTTGAGTTCTATAGGCATAATCAAACCATACATAAAACCTGTTTGATGCGCCATCGGTGAAGGCATTAAAATAACATCATCTTCCATTAATTCCATACGTTCAGCATAAGGAATAATATTAGAATATAAAGTATTTGAAGAATGCATCACTCCCTTAGGCTCACCTGTTGTGCCCGAAGTAAAAATTAATTGCGTGATATCATCTGCACTGCTTTCAATTTTCTCAATACGATTAAATTTTTTTTCTAAACCATGTTTAATCAATTTCTGATCAAAACTATTTTCATCATCCCCGTCAACAACAATAATATGTTCTAAGGTCTCAATCTCAGATTTTAATTTATAAGCTAATTGTTCATGGTTAAATTTTCTAAAAACTTTAGGTACAATCAACATTTTTGCTTCTGAATGCTTTAACATAAATGTTAATTCGTTTTCCCTGAAAATTGGCATTAATGGATTAATGACCACACCAATTCGACAACATGCTAAATATAAAATGGTGAATTCCCACCAATTTGGCAATTGACATGAAATAACATCATCTTTACCAATTCCTAAAGATTGCAACCCTAAAGCAACTTTATGGCTTAAGTCCCACAACTCTTGATAAGTAAATTGTTTTTCAACATTTTTTTCAAATTTAAAGCTGACTAAAGCAGTTTTATTTGGACATTTTTCATATGCCATTTGTAAAGAATCAATTATTGTTTTGTCCAACCAAAGTCCAGCATTAATCATCTGATTACGTCTTGGTGCAATAAGCTCAGCATCAAAATTCATTTTGAGATTCCTTTTCATAGTCATGAAAATTCAAATGTGTTATGTCATTTATTTTTACTTAAATTAATTTTAAAGCTTCCATAACATCACACCAGCTTGATATCCTGCTCCAAGTGTCCAAAAAACGATGATATCGTCCTTTTTTAACAATCCCTTTTCCAATCTACTTTTATAAGCAAGAAAAAAACTACTCACTCCTGTATAACCATATTGATCTCCAATGTACTCAATTTTTTCAGTTGGTAATTCCAATTTTTCCTGAAGAATATCAATATTTGATTTAGTAAATTGTGATAATAAAAAACATGAAATATCATCTATTTTTAAATTATTATTTTTTAATAATTGCTGTAAAGCTTCTGCTGCAAACTCAACACTTTCCACTCCAGAAAATGGTGACCAATGAATTTTGTCATCTTTATGGCTTTGAGATAATCCTTGAGGTGGATAAACAATAGTATCCTTAAAGCTACTATCTGTTTGATATAATCTATCAATCATTCCTGACTTTTCAAACGTTTTCTCTAAAATGATTGCTGCTGCTGCATCACCAACAATTGTAGATGGAATAGGCATTTTTTCATCTCCAATTTTACTCAGATAATCAGAACCTATCACTAAAGCCCGTTGATAACTCTCCTTAGAACCTAATAAAATGGAGGCTTGTTCTAAAGCTACAAACATTCCTAAACAATTTGCATTAATATCGAAACAAATACACTCCTTCTTCACACCTAATTGAGCATGTAAAATTAATGCATTGGTTGGAGATAAAAACTCTAATGTTGTAGAGGAAAAGATAATAATATCAATATCATTCCCTGTTATATTATGGTTTTCTAATGCTCTTTTCGAAGCTGTAATCGCCATTGTTAATGAGTTTTCATTTTCATCATTAATGACAAATCTTTTCTCCCTTCCTACTTTTTCAAAAATTTCACTCAACATTTTTTTATTTTCAAATTTATTAAAATAATAACTGTTGTCTCTTGATGTAAATGGATGATAAGTACCCACAGCAGCAATTTTAATACCGTCCATAATATGACCTAATATTTAAAAAAATAGACTATGCGTGATTTATCATGTTAAAGCGATAGTAAACTATAAAGACCATTGTAAATAAATGTTATTAAAATCATTAGCTTGAAAGTTTATTAAATATTTTTAAATTAAGTTTTATCATTTGAGAAATCAGTAATATTATTCTTAATAAAAGTAAATTAATTGACAAATAAAAATTAACTTTTAGATCAAATTTATTAAAATAAACAAGCCTATTCATTAAACCAACAGTCTTGTTTAATATAAAATTTTATATTTTTTATATAGTTAAATTTAAAAACAGACTGAAATCAAGATTTCCAATACGCATATAAATGTGGTTTATCTTCAAAACGTACAGGTACATATTCAATATTCATTGATTGTTCTGCAAAAGGTTTTGCTAGATCTTCATAAATTGCTTGAGTTGATAAACCATACTGTTCTGCATCTGCATTTGAGTGTGCATAATATACTGATTCAATACCAGCCATACGCATTGCTGCCATACACATTGGACAGGGTTGTCCGCTAGCAAAAACTGAACAGCCATTAAGATTAGCTGTATTCAAATTTTGACTTGCAGCGCGAATTGCTAATAATTCAGCATGTGCTGTTGGATCATTTGTAGTCAGAATTTGATTTACACCTGTAGCAATAATTTTATTATTATTCACTAACACAGCACCAAAAGGTCTTCCTCCTTTTTGAGCATTTTCATAAGCTAACTCAATCGCTTGTTTAAGAAAAAACGTTACATCTTCAACTTTCATATTTTATTTAACCTATTTCCATAAAGAAATTATTATTTCTCTAAAACATTATAAATTTCAATACTTTTTTTTAAAACATGAAGTAAATTAGAATAGTTTAGTTATCTTAAATCAATAAATTTTTTTTAACAATCTAAATATTTTTAAATTTAAAGCTGTTGATAACTTTTATTTTATTTTTCTAAATTAATAATAGTAATAAGGAAATGTCAAAAAAATTAGACAATATTTTTTTAATTATAAAATAAAAACAATAACTTAATTAAGTTATTACCATTCTAAAATTTGTCTAATTTTTTTAGAGAGTTTTAGTTATTTTATTTGATTTTTAAATTTAAACTTTGAAGTGTTGTTGCGACTTATCCACATTATTTTTGTTTCCCATAAAGACAGAGCAACGACAGATTCAAAGTGCTACTTATAACATTGATAAATATTAACATGTATATTTATGAATCATTTTTAAATATCAAATGCTGAATCGGGAAATTTTTTGTCTAATTTTTTCTAAAAAACTGCTATTTTTCGTAATGAAATGCTAAATTTATTAGACACATAAAATTATAAAAATAATTATATATCAATTAGTTAGTTTAAAAAATATTCTTTAAATGTCAAAAAAAATAGTTTGACATTAATCTATTCATTTAGTAGAGTTCTTTGTCATACGAAAAAGCGTAATGATATTGCTTTAGATGAAAATATAAGACCTAGTTAGGTATATGGATAAATGGATTATCAAAGTTTAATTATTGACAATACAGTAAGTATTCAGGAATGTATTTCAGAAAATACAATAACAATACATGCTGGTGATTCATCTAAGCGTTTATCAGATTTAATCCATGACTTTCCTGATAATTGTTATATCAATAAACAAATAACAGGATGTGGTGGTACAACTTTAGTATTGAGAAATAATGTAGATTATGTTGTTTTAGTACCTTATGTAAATTTATTAAAATCTAAAGTTGCTGATAATGAACATATTAATACAATAAATTTAATTAAACGTGGTGGAAAATGGGTTGATAATGATGATGAAATTACTGCTCAATTAACTGATCGCTCAAAACCAAGAAAAATAATATGTACTTTTGATTCACTACCTGCATTAATGAAAATTAAAGGATTTATTCCAAAAGAATTTAAGTTATTGGTTGATGAATCACATACATTAGTCAATTTAGGTTCATTTAAGGCTCCAAAATGCGAATATATTTTACAAAATTACTCTAAATTTCAAGCTTTTGTATTTTTAACTGCGACGCCAACAAAAAGAGAATATTTTCCTGACATGATTAGTCATTTACCTTTGTGTACGATTGAATGGGAAAACGTTAGAGTTGTAAAATTTAATTTACAAAGATTAGAAAAAGGAATAAGTATTAACAATGCCCTCTTTAACTTATGTTTAAGTTATTTATTGGGTCGTGAAGAAGGTAATGCACATATATTTTATAACTCCGTAAATGAAATCACAAAAGTTATGGAGTGGTTAAGTAAAATAGTGGGTACAGATGGAAAAGCTGTCTTTAATCGTGATGATATTCGTCTAATTTGCTCTAAATCTGCTAAAAATGAAAGTAAATTAGACACAAAATTAGGTGCATGGGGCTTAGTTGATGATGTTGTAGAAAAGCCTGTAGGAAAGTTGAATTTTTATACAAGTACAATGTTTGAAGGATCTGACATTTTTGATAGCAAAGGTAAAACATATATTATTATTAATGGTTTACGAGATTATACAAAAGTTGATTTTCACGTTTTAATTCCTCAGATTTGTGGGCGTATCCGTGATACACAATATAGTGAATATGTAAATATTTTACTCAGTAATGTACCTGAAGTTGCAAGCTGTACAAAAGATGAATGGCAATCGACAGTATTAACTAAAATTAAAGGCTCTAATGATTTATTAGAAGCATTGAACAGCCCAGTAAATAAAGATAAACCTGCTGTAGTAAAAGCTTTATTAGATAGTATTGGTAAAGATCCATACATATTTTTAAATGATGATACTAAACAATTTTATGTATCAGATGTCGCATTAAAGTCAGAGCTACAATCTTATGAAGCTATGGAGGCAACCTATGTTGTACGTGATGTTGAAGGTGTCGATCATAATGTTTCGGGATATTCAGCATCATTTCGTGAATTATTAAATGATGAATCAAAGCAAGTTCAATTTACTAGCCCAATTTCAGGAATGTCTAAATTACTCAGTGGCTATCAAAGCTTTAGTGAAACTATGCAAGAATATGTAGAAGCTAGAGAAAAACCAGATGAGCAAATTTATACATTAATAGATGCAAGAAATATGATTTTTAATAAATACTATATTTCTTTGGGTGCAGAAAAAATAAAAGCCTTACGCTTTAGAAGTAAAGATATTTCTGAGCTTTATGAAGCTGAATTTGCAACTTCTGATAATAAACGTACGATTCAGGCAAGGTTAGCACTAAGAAATGGTGAGTTTATTTCAAATGTAGATGCTAAAGAAAAGCTCAGAACGATTTATGAAGCCTTAGAAATTAATAAAGCAGCAAAAGCAAAAGATTTATTTGATTGGTATGATTTAAAACCAACCAAAGTTAAAGGTGTGAATGGCTTAATTGTGACTAAAATTAAATAAGAAAGTAAATCGTTAGCTTGGAAATACTTTTTCAATTAAATTAAAAGCTAACATTTTATTGTTATTGAAAAATTCTGTTTGAATAAACTTGATACTTAGTTAGCTATTGAATCATTTTATTTTCATGAAAAACTCTTTCATACAATTTATCGTGAAGGAGATTTCATTACAGATATTAGTGAATTTAATTGGCAGAATGGTTTATTTCTTTTTTTAGAGTAAGAAATAAATTCTGTTAAATAGCAAATTGAAATTCAGAAAATTTATGATAATAAAAGCTGTAGCAAGTTGCTACAGTATATTATGATTGATGAGCGTAAAATTCAGCTTGAAAATATTTAATCAATTTTATGCTTCATACCGAGATTTTATCAATTAAACGTATAGCCATTTTAGAGCATGGCACGACTTTAATATGAATTAAGTGTAGCAAGTTGCTACAAACTTGACTATATTACAATAACTCAAATGAGGTTTATTATGATTGGTATATCAACTAAAGTCATTGCTGTGGCAAACCATAAAGGCGGTTGTGGGAAAACTACAACAGTAGTTCATCTTGCAGCCGAATTAGCAGATTTAGGAAATAAGGTATTAGTGATTGACTTAGACCCGCAAGCCAATGCGAGTTTACACATAGGATTACGTCATCCTAGCGAAGTAGAAACAACGTCTGCTGAACTTTTGGTTGGAGACTTAAGTTTACTATCAGATGCTTTAGAAGAAGAAACAAACTTTAAAAATGTTTCACTTATTTATGGTTCACTTAACTTAGGTAAAACAGAAGATCAACTCAAAGATGATGCTGCAAGACCATCAGAGGAACTTTCTAGTAAGTTAGAACTACTTAAAGGTTTGTATGACTATATTTTGATAGATTGCCCACCCAGTTTAAAACTATTAACGAGTAATGCTTTAGCTGCATCTACACATGTCATTATACCCATTGAATCAGGATCTCAATATGGTTTATATGGGGTTACTGACTTAATTAATCATTTAAGTAAAATTCGCAGAATAAATCCTGAGTTAAAATTGTTAGGTGCATTACTCATTAAACATGATGAACGCCAGAACGTCTGTAAATTGATTCGAGATGAAGCTTCTACTCAAGTGGGTGAATTGCTCAATACCACTATTCCAATGAGTACTAAAGTGAATCAAGCAGCTATTTTGCAGCAATCACTTCTTGTCTTGGATAAAAATACTAAAGTTAGAAAATCTTTTCAGCAACTTGCTAAAGAAATTGTAAGTCGTGTGAAATAAGACTTTTGAGGATATTATGGTCAGTACTAAAGAACTCTTAGCGCAACGTTTGCAACAAAATACACAAAAGCATCAACTTGCACAAAAAGAACATGTTAATGATGTTAAAGAGTTACGTCGCAATGTTCAAATTAATGATATACAACCCAGCCCAAATCAGCCCCGTAAAGTCTTTAATCAGAATGATATTGAAGAATTAGCTGCATCAATTGAAGAGATTGGTTTATTACAGCCTATAGCAGTGCGCAGACTACACGATAAATATGAGCTGATTGCGGGTGAGCGTAGATTAAGAGCACATCAATTTTTAAATAAAAATATCATTGAAGTTATTGTGATTGATGCTTCAGATGAAGATGTTGCTTTATTAACATTAGCTGAAAATTTAAAACGTGAAGATCTAACAGATTATGAAATTTATGTTGGACTAAATGGTTTAGATGAAAAGTTAAAAAAGAATAAGCAAAAGTTAGCTAAATCTTTAGGTATGAATCGTGAAGATATGTATAAATATCTTTCGTTTGAAAAATTACCTAAAGAACTTATTGATGATTTAGAACAACAGCCAGCATTACTTGCACGAACTGCTGCAACAGCAGTCAAAAAGTTTTTATCAGATTATGCAGAGCATGATTTTGCTAAGGCTGCTTTATTGGAAGCATGGCAAAAACTACTGAATAAAGAAGTTGAACAGACGAAACTTGCGTTATTTGCAGAGAAAATTTTAAAGTCAAAGCAGACCAAGCAACCCATAAAAACCTCGATTGTACATAAAATTGAATATGATGGAAAAGTTGCAGGTAATATTAAATTTGATCACAGTACTTTAAAAGTATCTCTAAAAATGAATGAGCTTGATGAAAAAAGTTTGTCAGATTTAGAGCAATTTTTAAAAAACTTGCTGATAAAGAATAAAAAATCAGTGTAGCAATTTGCTACACTTTTTAAAATGAACAAACAAAAATTAAATGTAAGCGTAGTGTTATTTATAAAGTACTAAAAATATTTTTTAAAATTGAACAAAACCATTTACGAGCTTCTACATCATCTCTATGGTTATACCAGTTTACACTGACATTAAAAGGTCGAACTTCAAAAGGAAGCTGAAAAATATTTACATCAGTATTGCTTTGATATACGGCAGCAGCGCGTGAAGGTAAGGTAACTAAAAGATCAGAGTTCTTAACAATATTTTCTAATACACTAAAATGTGGAACTTCTAACATAATTTTTCTACTATAACCTAGCTCTTTAATTCTTTGATCAATTTCAATATGACCCGTAGATGATTTAATTGAAATATGCCTTTCATAAAGGTATTGGGTTAAGTTAAGCGCTGTTTGAATACGAGGATGGTTTTTATTGGCAATACAAACATAATGCTCTTCAAATAAATTACGAGACTCAATTTGCGGCATAATAGTGTAGCTGCTATTAAATACAGCAACATCTATAAAACCTTCTATTAGCCATTCTTCGACTTTATCTGAATGGATTTCTTCAATTTCTAATTTTATGTTTGGTGCATGTTGAACAAGATATTGCATTAAAGATGGTAATAAGCAGATTTCACCTAGATCAGAAACACCTAAACGGAAAGTTTTATTTGATGTGAATGGGTCAAAGTTTTTTGCTGAATCAATTGCAAGATCGATTTTGACAATTGACTCATAAAAAGTAGGATAAAGGTTTTCAGCCAGCTTCGTGGGTTTAACACCAAATTTATCACGTATAAAAAGAGGATCATTTAAAATTTTACGTAAACGATTTAAATTATAAGTCACAGAGGGTTGGCTGAGGTTTAAACGTTCGGCTGCATGGCTAATATTTTTAGTTTGATAAATAATGATAAAGACTTTAATTAAACTCAGATCAATCAATTTTGTATCCCTATAAACTTTGACATTAAAAAAGAGGGCTATTGCCCTCTTGTCACATACTGTCAATAAGCAATTTTACTATCGATGCATGTTTCCTTTGCAATTCGTTTATTACGCAGATAAATCGCAGTAACACTAAATACTGCAATCATACATGGGATTGCCAAAGCAATAAAATTATATTGTACGGGAAGGTTTAGACTCAGTAGCCAACCACATAAAATTGGACCTAAAATCGCGCCTAAACGTCCTACGCCTAATGCCATTCCTAAACCAGTAGCACGAATATTAGGAGCATAATATTGTGACATATAAGCAAGTAATAAAATTTGTCCGCCAATCGATGCTGCTCCTGCAATGGCAACACAGAGATATAAAAGCATTGTAGGCAAACTATAACTTAATAAAAATAAAGAAATGGCTCCACTTACAAATAAGATCAGCAATACTTTGGGTAGACTGAATTTATCAGCAAAAAAACCACCAAAGATAGCACCTAACATACCACCAATATTGAGTGCAAATAAAAAGACGAGACTTGTTGATAAATCATAGCCAGCTTCAATCATTAATTTAGGCAACCAATTTCCTAAAGCGTAAACTAAAACAAGAGCCATAAACACACTGGCCCAAAACAATAGTGTTGTGATTCCTCGACTTTCAGAAAACAGGTCTTTTAATGGTGACTGTGATGATTGTTGATTTTCTTGATGTAAATGTACTCTTGTATCAAGATTAGTTTGAATATTAGGATCAATTTGCTTTAAAATTTTTAATGCTTGCTCATTTTTTTGTTGACGTACTAAATAGTCAATTGACTCAGGTAGAAGTTTCCAAATGATAGGCAAAAGAATCAAAGGTAATCCACCTAAAAGGAACATGATTTTCCAACCATAGACAGGAACAAGCCACATTCCTAATAAAGCAGAGCACATTCCTCCTACTGCATAACCACTGAACATGAGTGAAACCAGTGTAGATCTGAGTCTTTTTGGCGCATATTCAGTCATCAGCGTAATTACGTTTGGCATAACACCACCTAAACCTAATCCTGCGAGAAAACGATAAAATCCAAATTCATTTGGTGATGAAGAAAAGCCACATAACACTGTACAACCACTAAAAATAATAATACATACTGCAATTAATTTTTTACGACTGAAGCCATACTTCTCTAATTTATCGCTTAAACTTCCAAAAATAATGGCACCAAACATCATGCCAAAAAGTGCTAAACTTCCTAAAAATCCAGCAGTCATGGGGTCAATTTGCCACTCGTGCATAAGCTTAGGTAGAGCAACACCATAAATGACCAAGTCATAACCATCAAAGATAATAATAAGCGCGCTGAGTAAAATTACACGCCAATGAATACCTTTAAGTTTGGCATGATCAATAATTTCGTTTGCATTTAATGTATTCATAAAGACATCCCTAGTCGATGAAACATAAAATTAAAAATAAAAAAGCTGAGAGATTAATCTCAGCAGCTTTCCAGTTGAGTTTTAAGGACAGCATGTAATTGTGTTTTAGCATTTAAAACATCCTGTTCTAAATCATGTTGCCATAACCAATCAAAGCGATGTATTAAGTGTTCACCTACTGCGGTAAAATTAGCAAATTGTGGTGCATATAATTCATAAATTTCTCCAGATTCACGAGAAGTATTCTGAGTTTTTATTGCTCTTTCCTTTCTTATTTCTTCATAAATGCTAGAAATGTCAGAAAGATGTTCAATACTGACTCCTGATACACTAAATAATTGCGCTAAAATCAAAGCATCCTCTAAACCTTGTCCTGCACCTGCGCCTTGATGAGGAAGCATGGCATGGGCAGCATCACCAATCAAAATGACATTTTTATAAATATTTTGATAAGTTTCTAAAGGCTCTATTTCATGTAATGCCCAAATCGTTGGATGATCAATTAAATTGAGTAATGCTTGGGTTCCTTGCCCCCAATCATGAAAATCTTTGAGCATGCTTGACTGATCTGTTGGCATAGTCCATGGCGTATGATCAGGGAGTGTGGTCTGATTGCGGTCAGACTTAAAGGCTACAATATTAATTTCTTCGCCTTGACGAATCGGGAAAGTCAAAATGTGTTTATCATGACCTAATAGCATTTGTGGTACATCAGCTAATTCTGGATCATGACCTAAACGAGAAATTTCCTGTTTATAGTCAGCATATTTAACAATACCACGATATGCCCACGTTCCTGAAAATCTAGGTTTAACTTGTTCTAAACCCTGTGACTCAAGTACATGTTGGCGTACTACAGAATGAATACCATCACTACCAATAACATAGTCACATTCAAATATGTCACCCTCTTCAAAAAAGATCTTTGCACTTTCTTCAGTTGCTACAACCTGTTTTACACGTTTATTAAAATGTACATGTTTTTGATCAACTAAAGGAATGAGTGCATCTAAAAAATCAGCACGATGTACAGAAGACTGTCCGATCTCTGGTGCTAGTGAGGCAGAAAGATATTCATCTGTATAGCCATTACGCCATTGAAACCAAATATCTTGATAAGGTGCTTTGACTTGATCTGCGATACTTTCATATTCTTGACCTAAGCCAAGTAAATGAATCGCTTTAACGGCATTTGCTCCAAATGAAATACCTGCACCAATTTCTGAGAATTGTGGTGCAGATTCAAATAAATATACGTCTAAATTTTTGTTTTTAACTAAATTTGTTGCAAGTGCTAAACCTGCGATGCCTCCACCAATGATAGCAATTTTGATTTTTCGATCCATGATTTAATTCCGAGTGAATAACTATGAAATCTATCATTAATGATTTTTTTTGATAAATCCAATTTATATTTTTTTGAATAAACTATTTAAAAAGTTGATAGATTATTAAATTAATAAATGCATGAAACAATAAATAGCTGAGTTCAAATTTTAGACTTAATGATTATAATTGAAATCATATTTTTCAAATTTGAAATAATTTTGCAAAAGTGAAAATATTTTAAAAGTATAAATTATTGAAAATAAAATAAATTTTATATGGCACACTCTTTGCATTTACAAAATGAAATATGGGAATCATACCCTGTGGAAAATGCAACACAAAAAGGAAATATGTTATGGATGGCACTCAGTTGCAGGCATTGCAAACGCTGTTATTGCACAAATTAGATATTCACACCGCCTCACCCATGCCAATTAAAAAACTCAGTGGTGGTGCGATTCAGGAAAACTGGGCGATTCAGGGTCAACGTGGACATGCCGATTATGAAATTGTCCTTCGCAAAAATGCCGAAACCAGCGTCGAAGCCAGTTCCGACCGTAAACAGGAATATGACTTATTACAGCGTTTATATGAACTGAATGTTCGTGTACCTGAGCCCTTATTGTTTCAAAGCAAAGGTGATACCTTAAACAGTGATTTTTTTGTGATGCAGAAAATAACTGGCATTGCAGAAGGGCATAAATTGGTACGCCTGAAACAGCCTGAGCTTCAAGTAACGATTTTACAGGATATCGGACAGCGACTTGCAGATTTGCATGCCATTTCTGCGGACGCTGAAATAGAAAAAATTATTCCAAAACCGATCAAAGCCGATTATTTAAATCAGTCAATTGAATTGTTGCAATCACACCTACATAAACTGAATCAGCATCATCCAATTCTGGAATTTGCGCTGAAGTGGATGCAACAACATCAGCCTGTGATTGATGATCTGGTATTGGTACATGGTGATTATCGTACGGGCAATATCATGATAGACCATGATCATGTGTCGGGCATTTTAGACTGGGAATTTGCCCATTGGGGCGATCGCCGGGAAGATATCGGTTGGTTCACCGCAAAATGCTGGCGCTTTGGTCAAACTACCCAAGTCGCAGGCGGCATCGGTGCATATAAGGATTTCATGCAAGCCTATGCAGAACGTGCAGATGTCTTTATTCCTGAATTTGAATTGAAGTTTTGGCATATTTTGGCGCATGTACGTTGGGCGATTATCGCACTGCAACAAGCCAATCGTAATCTGGATAATAAGCAGCCTTCGCTGGAACTGGCATTAACTGCATTTTTAGTACCACAACTGGAAAAAAATATTCTCGATATTCTGGGAGATAAAGAATGAATCAAACTCAGATTTTACAACTGATCGAGGCAAGCCAAGCCACTTTAAAACATGAGTTGCTAAGCAAACATCCCGAGTCGAAATATCATATTTTGATGCTACAACGCAGTTTTCAACTGGTCAAAAATTATATTGAAAGTGCGGCACAAAATGAACAACAGCAGTTGAAAATTTTACAGGATTATTTCCAATTTCCTGTGCAGGATCTGGAGCAAAGTACAGAGCAGTTATGTGCAGAAATGGCGAAGCAATCTGACTTACAGGCGTTGCAACTTTTACAGCAATTGAATCAGCTTGATTTGAATATGACCAAGGCAGGTTAAACATGTCGATGGTACGTCTTTATCTGGTTCGACATGGTCATGTTGATTATTTCGATGCCGCACAACAGCCGATCAATCCGAAATATGCACCTTTATCTGCTCAAGGTCAGCAACAAATTCAATTGCTTGCTGAGCATTTACAAGCCATTCAGATGGATCAGATTTTTTCTTCAACCATGCCCCGTTCAATACAGACCGCCGAAATTTTGGCAAGGCAACAAGCTCGAAAAGATATTGATTCTTATGATGAGATTCGTGAAATTAAATCAGGTCGGCTCAAGGACATTCCTGTAGATCAGGCAGAAGTGCTGATTAAAAAAGCTTATTACCCGAAAAAATTTGCTTTGAATGGATTTTTGCAAGGTGAGTCATGGACTGATTTTGAAACACGGGTGATCACATGGTTTCAGCAGATGTTGGCACAGCAAAGTCAATCTAAAGCTGAGCAGGGTACACAACATATCTTGGTTTCTGCGCATGATGCGGTCAATCGAATGGTGCTGAACTGGGTACAGGGCTTACCACAACATGATGTTCAGGTACAGGAACAAAATTATGCTTGTCTGAACATTATTGATTTTTATCTGCAAGATCAGCAAATCGTGGAAAGTCGGATTTTACTACAAAATTTTACTGCACATAACATTTTAAAAATAAATGAATCTGAAAATGCTTTGGATCATGTTTACAACATTTATATGCGTACCAATGGATTTAAAGGGGAAAGGGTATGAAGACGCTGAGTCAGGATTTAATTGAATTACAACAAAAAGTTCGCAATTTTATTCAACAGGTGGTGATTCCTTATGAGCAAGACCCACGTCAGGACAGTCATGGTCCAAGTGCTGAATTACGTGCTGAATTGATTGAAAAAGCACGTGAACATGGTTTGCTGACCCCGCATGCAAGTGTGGAAATGGGCGGACAAGCGTGGACACATGTACAGAAAGCCGTTGCCTTTGAGGAAGCAGGATATTCTCCGTTGGGTCCAATCGCGATGAACATTCATGCACCCGATGAAGGCAATATTCATTTGTTGGATATAGTCGCGAGTGATGCACAGAAACAACGTTGGCTCAAGCCGATGGTCGAAGGCAAAATTCGTTCATGCTTTGCCATGACTGAACCTGCACCCGGCGCAGGCTCTGACCCTTCCATGTTACTGACGACAGCAACATTGGATGGTGATGATTATGTGATTAATGGACGTAAATGGTTGATTACAGGTGCAGATGGTGCTTCTGTGGCAATTATCATGGCGAAAATGGAAGATGGTTCTGCCTCGATGTTTTTGACTGACACCGATGTAGAAGGCTTTATTCTGGAAAAAAATATGAATGCGATGGATTCCTGTTTTGCAGGTGGTCATGGCATTTTACGTTTTGAGAATTTGCGTATTCCCAAAGAAAATGTCTTGGGTGAAATTGGCAAAGGTTTTAAGTATGCACAGGTACGTTTAGCTCCTGCACGTTTGACTCATTGCATGCGCTGGTTGGGGCAAGCCCGCCGTGCGCATGATATTGCCACTCAATATGCACGTGAACGCCAGTCTTTTGGTCAGCGTTTGGGAGATCATCAAGGTGTTGGTTTTATGCTGGCGGACAATGAAATGGAGCTGCTTAGCACACGTTTGGCGGTGCATTATTGTGCGCAAGTGTTGGATTTGAATGATAAAGGCAATTATGAATCTAGCTTGGTTAAAGTGATCAGTTCAGAAAATATCTGGAAAATTATTGATCGTAGTTTGCAAATTTTGGGTGGGCAGGCGATTACCGATGAAAACTTAGTCTGCAAAATTTTTAAAGATGCCCGTGGCTTCCGTATTTATGATGGTGCCAATGAAGTACATCGTATGAGTATTTCAAAAAAATTATTAAATGGGAAAATTTAAGATTAACTTCAAGGAAGAAAAAGCATGTTTGATTTAAAAGGAAAAAATATTTTGGTGACGGGTGCTTCAAGTGGATTGGGGCAACACATTGCGGAGTTTTATGCGCAACAAGGTGCAAATATCATTATTTGTGCCCGCCGTGAAGAGCGTTTACAACAGTTGCAAACGCAGTTGGAACAAGACTACGGTATTCAAGTGCATCGCTATACATTTGATATCAATGACCGTACTGCGGTTCAGACAATGTTACAGGATTTAGAGCAAAAACAAGTACATGTAAATGTCTTAATCAACAATGCAGGTGTGGGCGATTCCAAACGCTTTTTAGACTATAGCGATGTAGATTGGGATGTCATTGTGGGGACAAATTTAAAAGCACCGTGGATGTGCGCACAGGAAGTCGTGTCGCATATGGTGAAGCAAAAAGTGGCGGGTTCCGTCATTAATATTACCTCGATTTTATCTGAAAGCATTAACTTGGGGGTTGCTCCTTATTGTGCATCCAAAGCAGGACTCAAACATTTGACCGAAGCGATGGCGGTTGAATTGGCACGTTTTAATATTCGGGTCAATGCGATTGCACCGGGTTATATGGTCACTGAAATTAATGAGGATTATTTAACGAGCGAAGCAGGACAAGCCATTTTAAAACGCATTCCGATGCGTAGATTTGTTGAATTTTCCGATTTAAATGGCGCACTATTACTGTTAGCATCGGAAGCAGGTCGAGGAATGACTGGCGTAGAAATAAAAGTAGATTGTGGACATAGTTGTTCAGCCATTGCATAGCGGTTTGCTGAACAACAGAGAAATATTATAGGAAGATCGTAACATGCTGAATCAAAAGCCGATTAATATTTTGGTGAGTTATATTAAAACGCCATCTATTAATGGCTTTCGGGCATTGGCAGAGCAAACCATTGCCAAAATCCATACGGATCAAATTGGTTTTGTCGAATGTCATATTTCCGATGTGTTGGATGTTGCTCAACAATTGGTTGAAAATGGCAGTGAAATTTTACTCTGTACTGGAGCGACAGCACATTATTTACAGAAAAAATTGCCTATTGAAATTCATCCGATTCGCACAGGGGCTTTTGATGTCATCCAAGCCATTTCCAATTTAAAACAGTATCAAAAAATCGCACTTCTGGGCAGTACTTCAAGTGTCAATCTGACCCAATATGCCGATGTCTTTGCCCTAAAAATTCAGCAATTTAGCTATGATTCATATCTGGCTGCCAAAAAAGCGGTGGAGCTGGCACAACAGCAAGAATTTGATGCGGTGATTGGTTCGCCTGTGGCTGTGGAAATGGCACTCAGTCTCAATATGGCAGCACAACTTGCAATCAGCAGTAATGCCTTGCACGATCATCTTGAAAGTGCCTTGCAACGACTGGACAAAATCCGTGAAGAAAAACAACATACCCAACGTCTGACTGAAATTTTCAATCATTTGACCGATGGGATTTGTTTTATTTCCAATACAGGCAATATCCGTTTTATCAATCAATCCATGACTGAATTGCTGGGGATCCATGCCACAGCGGTTTTAAATCAATCGGTACATCATATTTTTCAGCATTTGGATCTGAATTTGGACAATAGCCATCAGATTTTGACGGTGGGTGCGAAAAAACTGGCGGTACATTTATCTGTATTAAAAAATGAACATATTGATGGTTTTATTCTCAGTGCTCAGGATTTGGAAAGTTTTGAAAAATCGAGCAGTGAGTTTCGTAAAGTTTCAAGCCGAAAATTCAATACCCGTTATCGTTTTTCAGATCTGATCAGTAAAGATCCACAATTTTTACAAAGCATTGAATTGGCAAAACAATATGCTCAAACTGAAGCTACAATTTTAATTACAGGTGAAAGCGGAACAGGTAAGGAGTTATTGGCACAAAGTATTCATCAATACAGTGCAAGGGCAAAAGCACCTTTTGTTGCGATTAACTGTGCATCATTTCCTGAAAGTATTTTGGAAAGTGAACTATTTGGTTATGAAGAAGGTGCTTTTACGGGTGCTAAAAAAAATGGCAAAGTCGGACTGATTGAGGCGGCGCATAATGGCACGCTATTTTTAGATGAAATTGGCGATATGCCATTGCATTTACAAACTCGATTTTTACGGGTGTTACAAGAACGTCAAATCAATCGACTGGGTTCGATCGTCAGCCATCATGTCAATATTCGGGTTTTGGCAGCCACGCATTGTGATCTTGAAGAACAGGTGAAAAAAGGTGAGTTTCGCGCTGACTTGTATTATCGCCTGAATATTTTACGGGTTTTTGTGCCTGCGCTGAGACAGCGCCGTGTCGATATTCTGGAATTGGTATCGCATTTTTTAAGCAAGCATGATTTAAGCCGTGAGCAGTTGCCTGAGCATGTGCTGAAAGCGCTACAAAAATATCATTGGTCGGGCAATATTCGTGAGTTGGAAAATATCATTGAACGTTTGGCAGTCATGAGTCGTTTGGATCAAAGCATGTTGTCACAGCATTCGATTGAGCGACATATTCCTGAAATTTTTCAAAAAGCAGATCAGCAGGAACAGAGTCCTTTAAAAGCCGTAAAGATCAATCAGGAGTTACAATTGATCGAACAGGCGATTGATGCTGCCGATGGCAATCTGGATATTGTGGCGCAAAATTTGAATATCAGCCGTACCACCTTATGGCGCAAAATGAAGTTATTGAAAAATTAATAATTTTGCAATTTCAGAATTGAAAAAGGTTTCAGTTTTGAAATATAGGTAAATAATAAGTTATTGAAAAATATAAAATAAAAAGTTGGCATCATCATTGCAATAGTCTGTCTGAACTCAATTGGGAAATTGTGTAAGGATACCAAAATCATGAATGGACTGATGATGCATTGCAATTTGAATATCACCTCAATCATGCGCCATGCAATGATGGTACATGCAGAACAAGAAATTGTGTCTTTAAAGTCGGATGGTATAACGGTGCATCGTTATCGTTATAAAGATGCATTTAAACGTGTGGCACAGTTTGCTCACGTTCTGGATCAATTAAAAATATCGCAACATGCCAAAGTAGGGACTTTAGCGTGGAATACACATCAACATATGGAACTGCATTATGCGATTCCGTGTTCAGGGCGTATTTATCACACCATTAATCCCAAGCTGTTAATAGCACAAATTCAGCAAATTATTTGTGATGCACAAAATGAAGTGCTTTTGGTTGAACCTGAAAACCTGCCGATTTTAGAACAACTCTATCCATATTTTTCAGCATTTTTAAAGTATGTGATTGTCCTTGGCGATATCAATCCAAGTTTAACCGCAAGTTTTCCTTTTCTGTTTTATGAAGTGCTGATTCAGTACCAACCTGAAAGCTATGCATGGCAAGACATTGAGGAAACGCAGGCGAGTGGTCTGTGTTATACCTCAGGCACCACAGGACAACCCAAAGGTGTGTTGTACTCACATCGCAGTACGGTTCTGCATGCGATGAGCATGAGTATGGTGGAGGTTGTGGGTTTGCATTCAAAAAGTGTGATGATGCCGATGGTACCGCTTTACCATATCAGTGCGTGGGATATGCCATTTAATGCGGTTTTATGTGGCGCGAAGTTGGTGTGGCCTCATCAGTTTGCAGGGCAAGCCGACAAGATGGTGCAACTCATGCAGCAAGAACAAGTCGATATTTCTATGGCTGTGCCGACCGTGTGGACATCAATAAAAAATCATCTGCTACAACATCCACAGCTTCAGCTGAATTTAAAAAGAGCAATTTCAGGGGGTTCAGCTGCGCCACTTGCCTTAATTCAAAGCATGCAGGACTTGGGCATCCAACTGGAAAATGGTTGGGGCATGACCGAAACAAGTTCACTCGGTGCTATTAATCGTACGGCATTGATTTCTGAAAATTTTGATCAGCAAGTGGTGAAATGTGGTCGTCCGATTTTTGGTATGCAAATGCGTTTGAAGCACTTGGATGGGACGGAACTGCCATTTGATGGTACGCAAGAAGGTGTCTTGGAAATACGTGGGCATACGGTAGTACAAAATTATATCAATGCTTCAGCGGAGCAACACAATCCACAGCAAAATTCTACATGGTTTGATACAGGCGATATCGCAACCATTGATACACAAGGCTATATGCACATCACCGACCGCGCCAAAGATATGATTAAGTCAGGTGGAGAATGGATCAGTAGCGTTGAAGTGGAAAATGCGGCAATGGGTTATCACAAAGTGCATGAAGCCGCGGTGATCGCTGTTGAGCATGCCAAATGGGGCGAGCGACCTTTATTGGTGCTGGTGGCGAAAGATCATCAAAATATTAGTCATGAAGAGATGCAGTTGTATCTTTCCAAGTTGTTACATAAATGGGCACTGCCTTCAGCCACAGTTCTTGTCAAAGAAATACCGCATACCCCAACAGGGAAAATCAGCAAAAAACAACTCAGGGAACAATATCAACACTACTTTCAGCAACTCAGTGTGGTTTAGGACGATACAAAGTCAGTAAACAAGACCATTAACACGGTCATTAAAGAAGATCATCAAAAAAAGGATTTTTGATATGCAAAACAATGAAAATATAGAAGCCGCAATTATACAAAACAGCCAATTTAAACAGATGGTTAAAGCCCGTAATCGCTTTGCCCTATATCTGAGTTTCAGTGTGCTATTGATTTATTTTGTTTTTATTGGGGTGGCAAGTTTTTCACCACAGATTTTGGCACAAACATTGGGTGATCGTGTCATTACCATTGGTATGCCGATTGCTGCTTTGGTGATTATTCTGAGTTGGTTGATTACAGGAATTTATATTTACATTACCAATCAACACTTTGATCGTATCAAAGCACAACTCAAGCGGGAGTATCAGTATGAATAAGTTACTCTTGCTGACAGTGTTGATTGCCTCTAGTGGACATGCACAAGCAGCCACCGCCCAAAGTTTGAACTGGACAGCGATTGGTATGTTTGCCACCGTGGTTTTGATGACCTTGATCATTACTTGGCGGGCAGCGCGAAAAACCCATTCCAAAGAAGATTTTTACACCGCGGGTGGTTCAATTTCAGCCCGACAAAATGGTTTGGCAATTGCGGGGGACTATATGTCTGCATCCACGTTATTGGGTGCATCAAGCATGGTGTTTTTCAAAGGCTATGATGGCTTTATTTATGTCACTGGTTTTTTTGTCTGTTGGCCGATTTTAACTTTTTTAATGGCGGAACGCTTACGCAACTTAGGCAAATACACCTTCGCAGATATCGTGTCCTATCGCTTGGATCCGGATAAAACCCGAATTTTAGCCACCTGCGGTTCATTGATCGTTGTGTGTTGTTATTTGCTGCTGCAAATGGTAGGTGCAGGACAGCTGATTAAACTGCTGTTTGGCATAGATTATAACGTTGCTGTGGTTTTGGTCGGTTGTCTGATGTTGGTCTATGTCATGTTTGGTGGCATGTTGGCAACGACATGGATTCAGATTGTCAAAGCGATTTTATTATTATTCGGTGGCACAGTACTGGCATTTCTATGTCTCAGATATTTTGATTTTAGCCTCGATAATTTAGCTGCTGCCGCGGTTCAAAATCACCAATTGGGACAAAAAGTATTTGAACCCGGTTCGATGTTGTCCAATCCGATCAATGCATTATCCACATCATTAGGCTTAATTTTTGGTTTGGCAGGATTACCGCATATTTTAATGCGCTTCTTTACTGTATCCAATGCACAAGATGCACGTAAATCGGTGTTTTATGCCTCAGGTTATATCGGTTATTTCTTTATTTTAGTGTGTTTGCTTGGTTATGCCGCAATTTCGATTATTGGCACCAATCCGAGTTTTTATGTCGATGGCAAACTTGGTGGCGAGTTGATTGGTGGTTCGAATATGGTTGCGATCCATTTGGCAGGTGCATTGGGTGGTAACTTATTATTGGGCTTTCTTTCAGCCGTTGCATTCGCCACGATTCTTGCCGTGGTCGCAGGACTGACACTGGCAGGAGCATCTGCGATTTCACATGATCTGTTCCAAAAAGTCATCAAAAAAGGCAAAGCCACAGAAAAACAGGAAATGAATATTTCAAGAATGGCAGTGGTTGCACTCGGAATTATTGCGATTGCTTGCGGTATTTTATTTGAAAAAATGAATATTACATTCCTGATGGGGCTGACTTTTGGCATCGCAGCATCGGCAAATTTCCCTGTACTGTTTTTAGCCATGTATTGGAAAGATCTCACCACTAAAGGTGCGTTATGGGGCGGTTTCACGGGCATTATTTCAGCCATTGTTTTGGTCATCTTGTCACCAACCGTTTGGGTCGGTGTCATGGGTTATGCACAGGCGATCTTCCCTTATGACAATCCCGCACTGTTTTCTATGCCTTTGGCTTTTATTGTCAGTTGTGCGGTTTCTTTAATGGATCATAGTGAACGTGCTGCATTGGATCGAGCAGGTTTTGAGCAACAAGTGGTGCGTTCTGAATTGGGTGTAAAGCAGTCAGATCTGGAAAAAGCACCTGTACATTAAATCAAGTATCGCCGTGGGTGATGCTTCGATCAGTAAAAGTATTTGAATTGAACAATGAATATTTGAGTTTTAATCGTAAGGAAGAAGTATGTTAAGTCTTAAGGATAGCGTTGCTGTTATTACAGGTGCAGGTTCAGGTTTTGGAGAAGCTATTGCCAAGCGTTTTGCCTTGGAAGGGGCGCAGGTGGCAATATTGGATTTGAATGTGCAGGCAGCACAGCGAGTAGCAACAGAAATTGGTCAGCAGGCAACCGCCGTTCAGGTTGATGTCGGTGATTTTGAAGCTGTACAGCAGGCGGTTGCACAGGTTCGTGAACAATACGGAACAGTTGATATTTTGGTTAATAATGCAGGGGTGACGCATAAAAATATGCCGATGCTTGATGTCGATGAAGCCTCTTTTGATCAGGTGTTTAGGGTCAATGTAAAGTCGATTTTTAACTTTTCCCATGCCGTTATTCCCTTGATGCAGGCACAGAAAAGTGGCGTGATTTTAAATATTGGTTCGGTAGCAGGTATTCGCCCACGTCCTGGACTGATGTGGTACAACGGCTCTAAAGGCGCAGTCAATATGTTGTCCAAGTCGATGGCGGTTGAACTTGCACCGTGGAATATTCGGGTCAATGCCATTTGTCCAACTTTGGGTGCAACGGGTATTTTGGAATCTGCAATGGGCGTACCTGATACCCCTGAAAATCGAGTCAAATTTATTGCCACCATCCCCATGGGACGGTTTGTGGAAACTGAAGATGTTGCCAATGCCGCACTGTATTTATGTTCTGAGCAGGCATCATTTATTACAGGGGTGGAATTTCCAGTCGATGGCGGTAGAACGGTTTAGTTGATAAAATGTACATATTTTAGTTGATCATTAAAAAGCCTTGATTCAAATATTGAGACTTTTACATGGTTTCAACTCAATTTTTTAATTTAAATTCAATTTTAAAGCATAAAAATATATGAATAATTTGTACTAATTTTTCATCGCATTGAGGATAATTTCTGTTGTAAGCAAAATATGATTTTTAATAATTGATTTTGCTAATGCAGTGTCTTTATGAATCACGGCATTCATTAACTGTTCATGTTCTTCTGCTAAGTTTCTGCTTTTATCATCATAATGTGTTGATAAACGTCTGTAGCGTTCACTTTGTGCATAGAGAAATTCACGTACTTTGAGTAACCATGTATTGGGGCAGGCTGAAACAAGCAATAAATGAAATTGATGATGAATGTGTTCCCAGTCAGGGCTTGTGATTTTATTATTTTCTGTCATACGTTCAGGTGTTCTTTTCAGTTTATGAAAAGTGGCTAAAATATTTGACTCCCAATCTAAGTCTCCATGTTGAATGGAATATTCTAAACAAATTGATTCAATTTCAATTCGAGCAATCGCTAAATGTTCCAAATCTTCAATCGAAATAGGTGTGACTTTAAACCCTTTTTGTGCTTCAGACTGTACTAACCCTTCAGCAGTCAGGCGTGATAATGCCTCACGAACTGCACCTAAGCTGACTTCATGTTTTTTACATAGGTCATTAATTTTTATTTTAATTCCAGGTGCAAGCATGCCTGAAATAATTTCTTCACGAATACTGAGATAAACATTTTCAGTTTGACTAAGATTTTTTTCAGAGGTCATACATTTTGCAAAATTTTTAAAACTTAGAAATCACTATAACAAATATTTTTTAAAAATAAAAATATATTTTTTTATTGACAATATATTTTTTAAGTTTATATATATATTACACACAACACATAATGGATTTTAAAATGCGCTTTTTAAGCTTTTCAAAAAATGGAATTCACGGTATCGCAGTGCGTGATGAAAAGGGTATTAAGGGATTATTAGAAAATGCAGCAAATTACCCAGGTGATTTATTAACCCTAATTCAAAAAGGCGCAGAGGCATTAGAGCAAGCGTTTCAAGTGTTAAACGCTGCCGATTATTTGGTAGAAAGTGAATTAGAAATTTTATCACCGATTGCACAGCCACCCAAAATCATCTGTGTCGGTTTAAATTATGCAGACCATACCAGTGAGTCGCCGTATGAACAGCCTGATTATCCAACGCTTTTCCCGCGTTTTGCATCAAGTTTAATTGGTCATCAACAGCATATATTAAAGCCTCAATGTTCGGATCAATTGGATTTTGAAGGTGAGTTAGCTGTGATTATTGGTAAAACTGGCAAACATATTCAGAAGGATCAAGCACTGGATTATGTCATGGGCTATTCAGTGTTCAATGATGGTTCGATCCGCGATTATCAATTCAAATCGCCGCAATGGACTGTAGGTAAAAACTTTGATGCCACAGGTGCATTTGGTCCAGACATTGTGACTGCTGATGAAATTCCAGCAGGTGCAAAAGGTTTATTACTCACCACACGTTTAAATGGCGAAGTCGTTCAACAAGCCAATACAGACGATATGATTTTTGATATTGAAACTTTAATCAGCACAATTTCAGAAGCGATTACCCTAGAAGCGGGTGATGTGATCGTTACAGGAACACCAGCAGGCATTGGTTTTGCACGTAAACCGCAGTTATTTATGAAACATGGTGATGTGTGCGAAGTAGAAATTGAAAAAGTCGGTTTGTTGTCAAATCCGATCGTGAACGAATAAATCTGATCGTTAAAGGAATAAGCATCAAGGACGATACGGCAAATTATTTGAATTAAGACTTAAACATGTTTAATAAATGGAGATGTAAACATGGCTTTAGGACAAATGCTTTCAGGACGAAAGCTCGGTGTACATTCAATAGATCATTATGAATTGGATGTCCCTTGTTTAAAGACAGCGAAAAAATTCTACACAGATTTTGGTTTGGATGTTGAAGAAGCGCATGAGTATCTTGCATTAAGAACTTTTAGTTCTCAGCATGTGTGGTCATATTTATATCCCTCAGATAAAAAGCGACTGCGCAAAATTGTTTTTGGTGCTTATGCCGAAGATTTACAAGCACTCAATGCGCGTGTTGAACAAAGCGGACAGATGACGACTTTGTTTCAGAATGCTTTTGGGAAGGATGGCTTTAAATTTATCGATCCAGATGGTGTTAATGTTGAAGTCATTGTGAGTCAAAAAGTCACACCCGATGAAAAGGATATAGGCGCAAAAAAAACACAAGTATCTGGTCAACGGGGTGCAGCTTTTCGTCGCAATGCTGCCAAAGTTCAGCCTACACGTTTGTCACATATCTTGCTTTTTACTTCGGATATTGAGCGTTCAATTCAGTTTTATGAAACAGCGCTAGGTTTAAAACTTTCTGATTATTCAAAAGATGCGGTTGCATTTTTACATGCAGTGCATGGAGCAGATCATCATACGATTGCATTCGCACAATCTTCTGCGAAAGGCTTTCATCACTGTAGTTGGGATGTTGTATCGGTTGAAGAGGTCGGTCTTGGCGCTAAACATATGATGGATCAAGGTTGGACGCAAGGCTGGGGACTAGGTCGACACGTTTTAGGTTCAAATTATTTTTACTATGTACGTGATCCTTGGGGAAGTTATAGCGAATATTCCTATGATATTGACTTTATTCCCGCAGATTTAAATTGGCAAGCTGAAGTTCATCCTGCCGAAGACTCACTGTACTTATGGGGACCCGAAGTTCCAGATGAGTTTGTGACAAATTTTGAAGCTTAACTGAATCAGACATCAGTTAAAAATAAGTGAAAATGGAAATTTACGATGCAAAATACAAAAACGATTGAAATCCCTGTACTGATTGTCGGTGGTGGTCCAGCAGGTTTAGCCACTTCACTACTCTTGTCTAAGTATGGTATTCGAAATTTATTGATCAACAAATATCGTTGGACAGCTAATAGCCCACGTGCACATATTACCAACCAACGAACCATGGAAGTCTTCCGTGATGCACAAATCGAGGAAGAAGTAGAAAAACTCGCAGTGCCGCAAGCTTTTATGGAAAATAATGTTTGGGCGACCAGTTTTGCAGGCGATGAAATTGCACGTCTACAAGCTTGGGGAACAGCAGTTGATCGTAAATCTGAATATGAGCAATCGAGTCCATCCTCTATGTGTAATATTGCACAACATGTGATGGAGCCAATCATTGCTAATGAAGCTTTACGGGCAGGCTCTGATATGCGTTTTAATCATGAGTTTTTAGATTTCACCCAAGATGATGAGGGTGTAACTGCACGTATTCAGGATCGTATTACGAACGAAATCTATTTAGTTCGAGCGCAATATATGATTGGTGCGGATGGCGCACGCAGTAAAGTGGTTGAGCAGCTTCAGTTACCTTTAAAAGGTCAACATGGTTTAGGCTGTGCGGTCAATGTTTGGCTTAAAGCTGATCTTCGTAAATACTGTGAACATCGTCCTGGTGTGCTGTATTGGATTGTGCAACCTGGTAGTGATTATTGGGTGGGAAGTGGTACATTTATCTGCGTGAAACCATGGGATGAGTGGGTCATGTTGTATATGTATGATCCTGCACAAGGTGAGCCTGATTTAAGCGAAGAAGCAGTGATCAAGCGTGCACATCAAGTAATTGGGGATGATAGTGTACCGATTGAAATTTTATCGACCAGCAAATGGCAGATCAATCATATTGTGGCTGAAAAATATGGGCATAAACGTGTGTTTTGTATGGGGGATGCGGTACATCGCCATCCACCAGCCAATGGTCTAGGTACCAATACATCTATTCAGGATGCCTTTAATTTGGCATGGAAACTTGCTTTGGTATTAAAAGGACATGCAGGTACAGGGCTTTTAGAAAGTTATACACAAGAACGTCAACCTGTAGGACAGCAGATTGTAGACCGTGCCATGCGTAGTGTGGAAAATATGCTACCGATTGCCAACGCATTAGGGTTCAAACCTGAACAAAGCTTAGAAGATGGTCAGGCAGCTTTAGATTTAATCTTTGGTGAAGCGGAAAATAGTCAACAAAAACGTGCTGAATTGCATCAAGCGATTCAACTGCAAAATTACCAATTTAATTGTAATGGTGTTCAAATCGGACAGCGTTATCAAAGTTGTGCTGTGATTGCGGATCAACGCCCTGAACCGAAATACCTTCAAGATGCTGAATTGTATTACCAAGCGACCACTTGGGCGGGTGCGCGTTTACCACATGCTTGGCTGCATGATCGTCGAGGCAGACAATTTTCAACACTTGATTTGTGTGGTAAAGGGCAATTTACCTTGCTTACAGGGCATGGTGGTGATGCATGGAAAGCCGCAGTTGCAGAGATCTCAAAAGAAATATCATGCCCGATCAAAGTAGTGAAAATTGGTTTAGGAATGGATTATTTCGACACTTTTGGTGATTGGGAAGCACTTCGAGATATTGAAGAGCAAGGTTGTGTCTTGGTACGTCCAGACCATCACATTGCTTGGCGTATGCAAACCTTACCACAAGCACCAGTTGCTGAACTTAAAACAGCTTTAAAAAATATATTATCCATTTAATTTAAAACCCCACTTCATTTAATTCACTTTTGATTGAGTGAAGGGGGAGCTTTGTACTTTATTTTTGTACAAGCGTGTTTTTCGGCTCAACTTTAATTTGTTTTGGATGAGGTTGAAGTTGAGCCATTCAATTGTATCAATGCTGAACAGCATGATTTAAATCGCAAAACAACAATGATCGTAAAAAAGGAATATTTTATGATGAATAAATTCATGTGGGCTATGATTCCCTTAGCACTCGCAAGCATCACATCTGCCGCACCTCAGACTCAGAAACAACCCAATATTTTATTGATCGTTGCGGATGATCTAGGTTACTCAGACATTGAACCTTTTGGTGGGGAAATCCCAACGCCTAACTTAAAAAAATTGGCACAAAATGGAACCACACTCACCGATTTTCATGCAGGTCCAACTTGCTCAGTCACACGTTCGATGTTATTGACGGGCAATGATCATCACCAAGCTGGTTTGGGGACGATGGCAGAGTATTTACAGCCAGAGCAAATCGGTAAAGCAGGTTATGAAGGGAAATTAAATCGCCGTGTCATGACTTTGCCAGAAGTATTAAAAAATAATGGTTATAAAACCTATATGACAGGTAAATGGCATTTAGGTGGGGGTGAGGATAGTCTGCCTAATGCACGCGGTTTTGATAAATCATTTATCTTGGTGCCAGGCGGTGCAGATCATTTTAAACAAATTGCATTATTTCCAAATTATCCTGCTAAATATAAAGAGGATGGCAAAGATGCGTCATTACCCGATAACTTCTATTCAACCGATTTTTATACCGATAAATTATTGAGTTATCTAAAAGATGACCGTAAAAAAGGTGAGCCATTTTTTGCTTATGTGGCATATACCAGTCCGCATTGGCCACTGCAAGCACCTGATGCATATTTAAAAAAATATCAAGGAAAATATGAAGATGGCTATGATGTGGTACGTCAACAGCGTTTAAAGAAACAAATTGAATTGGGCATTGTTCCTGCTAACACGCAAATTAATAATCCTTTTAAAGATAAATTTCCAGCATGGGATAAACTCACGCCTTGGCAAAAAGCAGACCAAGCCAAAACCATGCAAGTTTATGCCGCCATGATTGATAATCTAGATCATAATATTGGTCGAATTTTTAAGCATTTAGAAGAAAATGGTGAGCTAGACAATACCATTGTATTGTTTATTTCTGACAATGGTGCAGAGTCTTCAACACCAGAATCCTTAGGTACGACAGCACATAAAAATGGTATCCGTAAATGGGTCGATGAGACATTTGATAATAGCCTCGAAAATATGGGTAAAGATAACTCTTATGTAGCGCTTGGACCACAGTGGGCGCAAGTTTCTTCTACACCTTATCCTTATTTTAAGAGTTATTTAGCAAATGGAGGGATTCGTGTTCCTGCGATTATTCAATATCCAAACCAAAAGAAAAAAGCCAATCTTAATCATGATTTAGCACATGTGATTGACTTTGTACCAACGATGTTAGATCTGGCAAATATTAAACGTCCTAAAACCAATCAAGGTGAAACATTGTTAGCAATGGAAGGTCGTTCAATTTTACCTACTTTGCAAGGTAAAAAGCAGCCTGAACGTGGGATTGGTTGGGAGTTCAATACTCGCCGTGCTTATTATCAAGGGGATTGGGCTGTTCAAATGCAAGCACCACCGTATGGTACAGGGCAATGGGAACTCTATAACCGAAAAAATGATCCAAGTTTTCTACATAACTTGGCATTAAGCAATACAAAACAAACCGAAAAAATGGCGAAAGCGTGGGATCAATATGCCAAACATGTTGGTGTAGTGTATGCACCTGTGCGCTATAAATATGGTCAAATGAATTGTTTTTATGACACCTGTGTTCAGCCCGAATTTTTAAAAAATCAGACCGATTAATCCTTTGAATACGATGTGGTTTTGATAAGCCACATCGTAGATCTACGTGATTATTTACAAGCTTATGCACCATGGAATCGTGCAATAAGCAACATCATGCTGACTTTAGCGTGGTTAAAACAAAAATATATTAAAGGAATAAAACAATGTTAAAAAAATATGGGCTTCCAATTCTAGTCGGATTTGGGGGATATAGCACATTTGTGTCCGCAGAAAGCTTAACCACAGATATTTTATTGAAAAATTTATATGCAGATCGGAAATATGATGCCCAACAAGCAGATGTAGGAAGTTGGAGTCAAGGGATTATTGCGCGAACGCAAGGACAGTATGAGCTTACTGATAAAGTAGCATTACAGGTCACAGGCTCTTTGCAATATGCGCAACGATTAAGTGAAGACCAACATATTAATGATGTTATTTTGCCTTTTGATCAGACCACAGGCGAGCAAGCTGAACATTATAAAAAAATTGCAGGTTCTGTAGCACTAAAATATGAAAATCAAAAAATTCATTGGGGTGAATTATGGATCGATACGCCTTTGGCAACGACAGATTATGCGCGTCAATTGGTCACTTTATATAAAGGTATTACTTATCAAATAGAAGACTTAAATCAAAACTTAGAAATAGGACAAATCAATCGGTTTTCACCACGAAATGAAGAGGACTTTCGTAAACTTAGTGTGAAAGGGATTGAATCAGATGCTTTAAATTATGTGAACTATAAATATAAATTTGCGGATCAATATTTTCTAAACGCATATTATGGAAATTTAGAAGATTTATATCAACAAATTCATCTTGGTGTAGATATCAAACAACCATATCGACAACTTAAGTTGCACAGTAAAATAAGATTTTATGATAATCAAGAAACTGGTCAGGAAAAACTAGGCGATATAGACAGTCAATACTATGGGATATTGCAAAATGTCTCGTGGAAAAATCATACATTAGGCTTGGGATATCAAAAAATCGCTGGAAATGATGCCTTTCCAATGATTGATACAGTGCCAGTATTGGGCTATATCAATTGGACACAAGCAATGTTTAGTCGTGCTAAGGAAAAGTCACTACATGTCAATTATCAATACCAATTCGACTCGGTCATTCCGAATTTAGTTTTAGATCTGAAATATATTCGTGGCGATGGTTTTCAAGTTGCTGAGCGAAGTCATGCCAAAGAACAACAATTGGATGTGATTTTGAGTTATAAAGTCAAACAAGGTTTGTTTAAAGGTTTTGGTTTACAGTGGTTTAATATCAATTATAAAAATAATTTTGGTGGTGATTATACTGAAAATCGAGTGTTTACCACTTATGCTTATCAGTTTTAATAGAATCATTGAAGAGAACAATCAAGCTAAATAGATCTCGATTTGATTTTTCCTACGTGATCAATACCAAGATTACAGCAAGCTTAAAAACTTGCTGTAATCCAAAATAAGCCGCAACAATTGCATTTAATACAGCGTTTTATTTTTGCAATAGAGCAAAGAAACAATTCAACATAAATAACTGATGTTACGCAGTAACTCTAAAATTAAACTTTTGAGCTAGAAAAATGTGGATATGCGAAAACGTCATCCGCAACGTGTTTGAGGCAGGACTACTTTGGGTGGAAATGTTTCTGCCATGTATTTATCAATTTGCGGTGGTCGACGAGTTTTGCGGTGAGGATCCTCAAAATATATTTTGAGTCCGCAAGATGGTTTTGCCTACTTTTGCCGAAACAAAAGTAGGTCGAGCTGAAGGCTAATCCCAAATTTCAACTTTAGATGTAAGATCCCGTCGTGTAAATTTAGCTTTTGCTTTTTTCAGCTATTTAATTTAAATCCAATGCGTAACATCAGATAAATAAATTAAACATAAATAAATTGGGATATTTTATGGGCATACTCGACAACATCATTCGCAATTTCATGTCTAAATTGTTCTTCGGTATAAGTGCTAATTGGACAACTAACAGATAGAACTGCATTGACCTCTTTATTGATTTGATTATAGATTGGTGCTGCGCAGGCTGCCATATCCGTATTAAAATGCCCCCAACTCACCATAAAACGCTGTTCACGCACTTCTTGTAATCGAAGCAGGAGTGAATCTATATCATGCGGGGTACGTTCAGAATAAACTTTCCAGTCCGTCATGCCTTCATAACGTTTTTTGATTTCAGCATTTGTAAGCTGTGACAAAATTAATTGTCCAATCACAGTAGCATGTGCAGGCCAACGCGTACCAATATGTACATTACTGGTAAATGCACCATTTGATTGTACATTACTAATAAAAACAATATCTGTGCCTTCTAAAACAGAGAGATGTACCGCAATTTTAATTTTATCTCTAAGTTCACGCATAAGAGGCATCGCCAAATCAATCAATGATGATTTAGATAAACTATTAAAACCCAGTGCCATAACATTGCTGTCCAAAGCATAGGTCTTTTGTGACATTTTTCTTAGGTAGCCACAATGTTCCAAAGTGTGAATCAAACGAAAAGCACTGGAGCGATTGACATCAATTTTTTCTGCAATTTCAGAAATCGTCATTTCCTGCTGATGTTGATCAAATAATTTTAAGATGGCTAAGCCACGAACTAAGCCGGGAACAAGGTAGCGTTCATCATTATTGCTTTCGATTTCTTGTACCACAGTTGTGTCTTTGTTTATTAAATCCATTGTCATGCTCACCTTTATCATTGTTGGATGACAAAATTAAATCACTATTCTAACGTCCTTTTTTTAAGACAACAATGTTTATATACAAAACATTTATTTATAAATAAAACATTGCAAAATGTAAAAAATAATCAATATATTGATTTTAAATGAATTATAAAAATTGACAAATAAATCGCTCAGATATTATCCTATGCTTAATGTTTTAAATATTAAATTATGTTTTGCATATAAAACATGGAAGATAACAAGATGAATTGGATCACTGTTTGTAAAACCAATGAAATTGCTGAAGAAGAGCCGAAAGCAATGGAATTTGAAGATAAAAAAATCGGCGTTTTTATGATCGAAGAGCGTTTCTTTGCTGTTGAAAATGTCTGCCCACATGCTTTTGCCTTATTAACTGAAGGCTTTATTGAAGGATTGACGGTTGAGTGCCCATTGCACGAAGCAATTTTTAATTTAGAAACGGGTGCATTAGAAAGTGGTCCGGGATGCAGAAATTTAAGTACGTATCCAGTCAGAGTTGAAAATGGCGAAGTCCAAGTTCAGCTTTAAACGTTAATTGATCATGAAGAAAAGGAAATATTCACATGAAAAACTTTAATGAAAAACTTGCGAAATGGAACCATGCACTGCCTTCAACAGAAGCAGGAATTAACAATATTCAGATTCCGGGACAAGTTGAACATCTGGTTTGGCAAAACCGTAGTCGTGCACCTAGCGAATATGAATTAGATTTTGTACAGCATTTAATGCAAGCCTTTAATCAAAATGTGACCGAATTAAACGCATTAACTAATGCTTTAAACCTGCAAGGTTTTAGAACGATAGCAGGGGATTTATGGACGGCTGAAAGTTTCTCAGCAGAAATGCAGCGTTTGGGCTATTAAGAAAAGGATTTTCTCATGACGACAGAAATTAATTTAGAACAATATTTGGATTTAGGTTTACGTGATCAATGGTATCCCGTATTGGCAAGTTGGGAAGTGGCTTCGAATCCTGTTGGTATTACGCGTTTAGGCGAAAATATTGTGGTATGGCGTGATGACCAAGGTGTGGTTCATGCACTTGAAGATCGTTGTCCGCATCGTGGGGCACGATTATCACTGGGTTGGAATCTTGGCAATCGGGTTGCGTGTTGGTATCACGGTGTAGAAGTTCGCCATGACGGTGTTGTTGAGGATGTCCCTGCGGTACATGACTGTCCATTGAAAGGTTCAGATTGCGTTAAATCGTACCAAGTCAAAGAAATGAACGATGCCATTTTTATTTGGTTTGGCTTGAATGATGCTGAACAAGCTGCTGAGTTAGCATTGCCTGATCAGTTGTCTAGTGAGGAATGGAGTTCTTTTCTGTGTATGGCGGATTGGAAAGTCAATCACCAATATGCCATTGATAATGTCATGGATCCAATGCATGGAACCTATTTGCATTGCACTTCACACTCAATGGCAGATGGTGAACGTACTGCTGAGATGAAGCATCGCCCAACCGAAGATGGTTTTATTTTTGAAAAAGAAGGGCAAACTGGTGTGAACTTTGACTGGGTGGAATACGGTCAAACGGGTGCAGCATGGTTACGTTTATCAATTCCATACCGTAAGTCATTTGGACCGGGTGGTGAGTTTTGGATTGTAGGTTTTGCAACGCCAATTGATGCAAAAAATACTCGCGTCTTCTTCTGGCGTTGTCGCAAAGTCGAGGGATGGCAGCGCAATGTATGGCGTTTCTTATATCGAAACCATTTAGAACAATTACATTGGGATGTATTGGAACAAGATCGAATTATTTTGGAAAATATGGCACCGAATGCCCGTCAACATGAGTTTTTGTATCAGCATGACGTAGGTTTATCTCGCTTACGCCGTTTAATGAAAAAAGAAGCTGAGAAACAAATTAAAAAAATCATGTCTTTGCGCAATGTGTCAGATCAGCGAATTGCTATTCAGGAAGTTGCCAATGGCTAAGCAATCACTTTTAGAGGGAAAGCGTATTCTTGTTACAGGTGCGGCGCGAGGTTTGGGACGAGATTTCGCCCAAGCTGTAGCTGAAGCAGGTGCAGCAGTGGTCATGGCAGATATCTTAAGTGACTTGGTGCAACAAGAAGCTGAAAAGTTAGCAGAAAACAATCTAGTCGTTTATTCCGTCACGATAGATTTGAGCCAAAAACAGTCTATTCAGCAAGCAGTACAACAAACAGTTGCACTTTTAGGTGGATTAGATGGGTTGATTAACTGTGCAGCGCTAGCAACGGGTGTTGGTGGTGTTGACATGATGGCTTATGACGAAACACTTTGGGATCGTGTCATGAACATCAATGTCAAAGGCACTTGGTTGGTTTCACAAGCATGTGTTCCACATTTAAAAGCTTCAGGACAGGGAAAAATCATCAATATTGCATCTGATACAGCATTATGGGGTGCGCCTAATCTGATGGCTTATGTAGCAAGTAAAGGTGCCATCATTTCCATGACACGTTCTATGGCAAGTGAGTTGGGGGCAGACAATATTTGTGTCAATACCATCAGTCCAGGGCTGACATTGGTTGAGGCGACAACATATGTTCCACAGTCACGTCATGATTTGTATGTGAATGGAAGAGCTATACAGCGACAGCAACTGCCACAGGATATCAATGGTACAGCCATTTACTTGCTTTCAGACCTATCGTCTTTTGTGACTGGGCAAAATATTTTGGTTAATGGCGGTTTCGTCTTTAATTAAGGAGTAAGACATGATTACAGGAATCGAAGTCCTTAAATTTGGCGTTGAAAACCGCCAAGAGGCAAAGACATTTCTAGCTGATTTTGGTTTAAAAGCTGTTGCAACGGATATTGAAAGTACAGATTTATATCAAACACAGAATGGTTGCAAAATCTATTTGTTTGATATTACAGATGCGCGTTTACCTGAAGCCATTGAAGCAGGCTCGACCTTACGTGAAGTGACATGGGGCGTTGAAAACTCACAGGATTTAATAAATTTAGCAGAAAAATTGGGCAATGAACCTGATTTTGACAATTCAGCTGCATTTGTGCAATGTCGTGATCCAAATGGAATGACGATCCGATTTGAACACAGTATTACGCATGAATTACCTACGGTACAAACCGAAGGAATGAACCAGTTTGGCAATATTCAACGTATTAATGCTGCCAGTCCTGTATATGAAAAAGCTGAACCTGTCGATATTGGGCATGTCGTATTTTTTACACCAGACTTAGAAACCACTCAGGCATTTTATATTGAAAAATTAGGTTTTTATTTGTCAGATGCTTATCGCAAGCGTGGCGCATTTTTACGCTGCCGCGGTGAAGGTTTTCATCATGATTTATTTTTACTGTCTATACCGAATAAACCTGCGGGTTTAAACCATGTTGCTTTTGTGGTGCGTGATATTCATGAGGTGATTGGCGGTGGTTTAAGTATGAATCGTCAGGATTGGTCGACTTTTATTGGTCCGGGACGTCATCCTATTTCGTCTGCTTATTTTTGGTATGTCAACTCACCATTGGGGGGTGCATTTGAATATTACACCAATGATGATTATTTAACTGAAGCATGGCAACCACGTGAAGAAGAGCATTGCCTTGAACTGTTTACTGAGTGGGCAATCGAAGGAGGGCTTGATCATGAAACCCGCCGTCAGGTTAAACCTGCTTAGTCATTCAAAATGATAAGGAGATCAACATGAATAAAATTGTGATTGTCGGTGCAGGGCAAGCCGCAGGTTGGGCAGTCCATACACTCCGTGGTCAGGGTTTTACAGGTGAAATTCATGTAGTGTCGAATGAAACGCATGTTTTTTATGAGCGCCCACCTTTGTCTAAACAAGTGTTAGCACAAGAAGCTGAGCTTACGAGTTTAAATTTATTTTCTGAGGATCAAATCAGTGATTTTTCAGTGATATGGCATAAGCCAGATCATGCAGTTCGTTTGGATACTACAGATAAAACTGTACATTTGGAAAGTGGCAAAGTTTTGCCATATGACAAATTATTAATTGCCACAGGCAG
Source organism: Acinetobacter sp. R933-2 (assembly GCF_030325485.1). Classification (NCBI taxonomy): domain Bacteria; kingdom Pseudomonadati; phylum Pseudomonadota; class Gammaproteobacteria; order Moraxellales; family Moraxellaceae; genus Acinetobacter; species Acinetobacter sp. R933-2. The sequence continues at coordinate 161,216 of NZ_JACAIJ010000007.1, read as the reverse complement.
TCGAGCGCGTGTTCCTGTTGCCACTTGGTCGAGTATGCAAAATGTCTATACCTTACGTGATATTCACGATTGTCAGACCTTAGCAGAGAAAATAAAGTCAGCTAAACATATTGCTGTCATTGGTGGAGGTTGGATCGGGCTTGAAATAGCAGCGACTGCATGCCAACAGGGTAAAAAAGTTGAAATTTTTGAATATGGCTCTCGTCTTTGTGCGCGTAGTGTAAGCCCTGAGGTTTCAGATTATTTAAAAAAATTACATGAAAATGCAGGTGTAGTGGTTCATTTAAATGCAACGAAATTGCATTTAATTGAGGCACTAAATCAAAAAGTAGAAGTTTTTTACGATGAGATTAGGCTAAAACAATTTGACTGTGTCGTGGTTGGGGCAGGTGCAGAAATAGCCAAAGAATTGGCAGTTTTAGCAAAGTTGGATGTTAAAGATGGCATTGTTGTTAATGAGTTTGGACAAAGCTCTGATGCCGATATTTATGCTGCAGGTGATGTTGCGATTCATCCTACTTTAGGTTATTGCATTCAGTCTTGGGCAAATGCACAAAATCAGGCGATTGCAACAGCTAAGTCAATGCTTGGGGAAATGACGGCTTATCAGGATATTCCTTGGTTATGGTCGGATCAGTACCAATGCAATATTCAGATTTTGGGTACCTATCAACCTGAAAAAACGCATCAAATGATTGTTCGTCAAGTTAACGAAACGCAACAAGCATTTTTATATTTAAATGAACAGAATCAACTTCTTAATATGATTTCAGTCAATGACTCAAAACTGGTGAAACTGGGGAAAAGATGGATGACCAGTCAGCGAGAGTTAGATCCAGCCCAATTGCAAGATATTGACTTTAATCTAATGCAACTGAAGTAAGGATTCAAAACAAAAATATCAGCCATGAATTAAAGGATTTTCCCATGGATCATGATGTAAAAACAGGGTTAAAGCATTGGACACCCGCGATTATTTTAATGATCTGCGTTGTGTTGGCTTTCTTTGACAAAATCAGTATTGCCGTATTGTTTTCTGATGCAACATTTCAGAATGCAATGGGGATTGGACAAGATAAAGCAAAACTAGGCTGGTTGATGACAAGCTTCTTGTTGGCTTATGGTTTCTCATCCATGTTTCTCAGCTTTTTGGGTGATATTTTTTGCCCTAAAAAAATGTTGTTTTGGAGTGTGACTTCATGGGGCATCTTGATGATTCTGATGGGATTTACCACAGATTATTCAATGATGATGACCTTGCGCGTTTTACTCGGATTAGCTGAAGGTCCTTTATTTGCATTGGCTTATACCATTGTCAAACAGACGTATACAGATCGTCAGCAAGCACGTGCATCCACGATGTTTTTATTGGGTACACCTATCGGTGCTTTTTTAGGTTTCCCAATCACCGCATTCGTACTCGCACATTATGATTGGCACACTACCTTTTTCGTCATGGGTGCAATGACGTTTATTGTATTGGCTTTGATCATATTTGGCTTACGTAATTTACAACTTAAACGCACAGTCGATCTAGATGGTGTAGCAAAACGTGTGAATTTTAAAACGCATGTGTGCAATACCAAAGCTTTGATGACGAATTCTGCTTTCTGGTTGTTGTGTGTTTTCAATATTGCTTTGATGACTTATTTATGGGGCTTAAACAGTTGGGTACCGTCATATTTAATTCAAGACAAAGGCTTTAATTTAAAAGAATTTGGTATTTATTCAAGCTTTCCATTTATTGCCATGTTGATTGGTGAAGTCGTTGGCGCATTTTTTTCAGACAAAATGGGTAAACGTGCAATTCAGGTCAGTGGTGGTTTATTACTGGCGGGTGTTTTTATGTACGTGATGGTCATTGCAAAAGAACCCATGATGGTGATTTTGGCAATGTCACTCAGTGCAATGTCATGGGGTTTCGGAGTTGCTGCTGTATTTGCATTGTTAGCACGTATTACCACAGCAGATGTGGGGGCAACAGCAGGCGGGATTTTCAATGGACTGGGTAATTTTGCCAGCGCCGCAGCGCCTGTAGTGATTGGTGCAATTGTCATGCAAACAGGCAGTTTTAATATCGGAATTACGTTCTTGGCAGCAGTGGCATTTATAGGTTCCTTTTTCTTGGCACCTTTGCTGAAGCGTTATTAATTCATTGGATCAACAGCTCCTTCTTGAATACTGAGGGGCTCAATTTACCAGATTGGATCGCTGCAACACTTTTAAAACTCGGAGCGATCATAGGAGAAACTTATGTCAGTACAACAATTTGAATCATGGAAACAGCCAGAAGGGCAATCATTGGAAGATTGGATGGATGGGCGTATTGCACGTTTTGAAACGCGTAGTTATGACTTTGATGCACTGAAATTTCAGGCAGATTATGACCCAAAATATCGCCGTGCGCAGATGCGCTACATGGGAACAGGTGCAACAGGTGTAGCAACCGATGGTAATACCGTACCTGCGGAAAACTTTACTTTTTCAACCATGGTACTTCCACCTGAGTGTGAAGGTCCATTGCATATTCATCATGATGTAGAAGAAGTTTTTTTCATGTTGCGTGGCGAAATCGACCTGTTTATTGAACATGAGGGTGAAAAATTTTCAACCCGTTTAAAAGAACGTGATCTGATTTCTATTCCACCTGGAATTTACCGTGGTTTATATAACCCAGGAACAGAAGATGCCTTGATGTGTGTGATGTTGGGCACAGGTAAACCTACGATTCCAAATTATCCACCTGAGCATCCACTTTCTCAGATTAAACGCTAAAGATAAGGAAGGTAATGATGACTTTAATTCAGCAACTTGCCGCATTTGAATTGAAAACCATTTCTTTTGATGGCGTTCAGCAGTCTTATCGTGAAGCAGGTCAGGGGCAACACCTTGTATTGCTACATGGGATCAGTTCAGGTTCAGGCTCGTGGGTCAAACAGTTGCAAGCGTTGAGTCATCATTTTCATGTTATGGCATGGGATGCACCGGGTTATGGGCAATCTGACCATTTAAGCACTGTGCAACCCAATGCCGAAGACTATGCAAAGCGCTTAAAAGCGATGTTGGACAGCTTGGGTGTTCAAAAAGCGATTTTGGTTGGACATTCATTGGGTGCGATGCAAGCCGCAGCATTTAACGCTTTATATCCTGAATCTGTGCAGGCGTTGGTACTTGCCAATGTGGCACAAGGATATAAAGGTTGTGATCCACAAAAACAACGGGATGTTTTTGAAAAACGTCCAAAAATGTTACAGGAACTCGGCGCAGTGGGCATGGCTCAATCACGAGGACCATATTTGGTGGCACATGCCACAGCAGATGTATTGCAACTGATTGAAAATATTATGCAAAACATTAGCTTAAAAGGCTTTACGGGTGCTTCATATTTATTGGCTTATGACGCTATACAGTCTTATTTAAGCCCAAAACAGCCAAATGCGTATGTCATTAAAGGCATGTCAGATGACATTACACTACCACAGGATATTCAGCAATTGGTGGATCAGTTTCAGTTAAATCAATCTTATGAAATCGAAGATGCAGGTCATCTCAGTTATTTAGACCAAGCTGAACAGTTTAACCAAATTTTATTGTCACTACATGACACAGGGATGTGAGAACGGAAAATGAGCTTCCAATTACAAGATAAAAAAGCGGTCGTTACAGGTGGTTCATCAGGTATTGGACTGGCAACAGTAGAACTTTTGGTGGCAGAAGGCGCATGTGTTGCTTGGTGTGGACGAGATGAACAGCGTTTAAATGAGTCTAAACAGCAAATTTTAGCGCGTTATCCAAATGCAAAAGTCTTTACCGCTGTATGTAATGTTTTAGATAAGGCAGATGTACAAAAATTTGCAGATCTTGTGCAAAAGCAATTTGATGGTGTTGATATTTTAATCAATAACGCAGGTCAAGGACGTGTATCCGATTTTGAAAACACAGCAGATGAAGATTGGATTAAAGAAGTTGAGTTGAAGTATTTCAGTGTATTACATCCAATTCGTGCGTTTTTACCTGCGTTGAAACAATCAAATAGTGGCTCAATCACTAATGTGAATTCTTTATTGGCACTGCAACCTGAACCACACATGATCGCAACCTCATCTGCACGGGCAGCATTACTTAACTTGACACATTCATTGGCACATGAGTTTTCACAATACAACATCCGTGTGAATTCGATTTTGTTGGGTATGGTCGAGTCAGCACAGTGGAAACGCCGTTTTGAAAACCGTTCAGATCTTCATCAGACATGGGAACAGTGGATCGGCAATATTGCGAAAAAACGTGGCATTCCTATGGCGCGTTTAGGTAAGCCCGAAGAACCTGCACGTGCTTTGGTCTTTTTAGCCTCACCTTTGGCATCGTATACCACTGGTTCTGCCATCGATGTGTCTGGTGGCTTTAAGAAGCATTTATAAGGGGGGGATGTTATGAAACAACTCATGATGATTGGTTTTGGTGCCATGGCAAATGAAGTGCGTACACATTTACCAAAAGACTTGGCACTGAAATGGGTAGTCGTCCCTGAACGCAGTGTGGCGAGTGTGCAACGGCAAGTTGCCGCAGATGTACAAGTGATTTCAGATATTCAGCAATGTCAGGGGCAACCTGATTATGTGATAGAAGTTGCGGGTCAGGCAGCAGTCAAAGAACATGCGGAAAAGGTACTCGCAAAGGGTTGGAATCTCGGTCTAATTTCGGTCGGAACATTGGCAGATACTGTTTTTTTTGAAAAATTACAAAAAGTTGCAGAAACGTCAGGCGCACATATTCATTTATTGGCAGGGGCAATTGCAGGCATTGATGGCATTGCAGCAGCCAAAGAAGGTGGCTTGGAAAAAGTGACTTATAAAGGATGTAAAAGTCCAAATAGTTGGCGTGGCAGCTATGCAGAACAACTGGTGGATTTAGATCGAGTGACAGAAGCAACGGTGTTTTATCGTGGCACTGCACGTGAAGCAGCTATCAATTTTCCTGCCAATGCCAATGTGGCAGCAACCATCGCACTTGCAGGAATTGGTCTGGATGAAACGATGGTTGAGCTGACTGTAGATCCAAATATTAGCCAAAATAAACATACCATCATTGCAGAAGGTCGTTTTGGGCAAATGAGTATTGAAATGATTGGTGTACCTTTGGAAAGCAATCCAAAAACATCAACTTTGGCTGCTTTAAGCGTGATTCGTGCATGTCGCAATAGTGTAGATGCGATTCAGATTTAAAAAGGAATTTTGGTGAGTAGCATGGTAAAAGAAATTTATATCGCAGGAGAATGGCGTTTAGGACGTGGCAATGTCATTCAAAGTCTATTTCCTGCCGACAATTCTGTAAATGCAGAAATTTCTACTGCAAGTTTGGAAGATGTTGAAGAAGCGATCTTAAAAGCAGATCAGGCTTGGCGTAAACCTAAATGGCGTAACTGTTTGCCGCATGAACGTGCCAAAATTCTCTATCGTGTTGCTGATATTATTGAAGCGCGCGTAGATGAATTATCCAAATTACAAACCCGTGATAATGGTAAACCTTTGTCAGAAACCCGTGCCTTAGTGATGAGTGCGGCTGCAACAGCACGGTTTAATGCTGCGGCATGTGAAACATTGAATGAAGAGCTGACCACACAGCGTGCCTCAGACTTTTTGACCATGAGTGTGCATGAGCCTGTGGGTGTGGTTGCTGCTATTACGCCTTGGAACTCACCGATTGCCAGTGAAGTACAAAAGCTTGCACCTGCAATTGCAGCAGGGAATGCAGTGATTTTAAAACCTGCGGAAGCAACTTCTTTAATTGCTTTGGAGTTGGCTAAAATTTTTGAAGAAGCGGGTCTGCCAAAAGGTATTTTGAGTGTTTTGATTGGGCGTGGTTCAGTCATTGGTGATGCAATTGCACAACATCCTTTAGTACGGAAAATTTCATTTACGGGTGGGACATCCACAGGGCGCCATTTAGCGCATATTGCAGCAGAAAAATTAATCACCACTTCTTTAGAGTTAGGTGGCAAGTCACCAACCATCGTATTTCCTGATGCGGATCTTGAAATTGCAGCAAAAGGAGTGGCTTACGGAATTTTTAGTTCAGCAGGTCAGGCATGTATTGCAGGTTCACGTTTATTTGTACATGCATCAATTTATGAAACGTTTTTAAAGCGTTTGGTGGAGATCACTGAAGGTTTACGCGTAGGGCATCCTGAACAGCCAAATGTTCATATGGGGTCATTAATTAACCAAAAGCATTTGGAATCAGTACATCGTTATGTGGAACTTGCAAAAGCAGAGGGCGGTACGGTGCTGACAGGTGGTGAGGCGATCACCGAAGGTGAATTTGCCAAAGGTAGTTTTTATAAGCCGACCATTATCACAGGTTTAAACAATAGCGCACAAACGTGTCAGGAAGAAATTTTTGGTCCTGTATTGGTGGTGATGTCTTATACAGATGAACAGGATCTTATCACTCAAGCCAATGACAGTTGCTTTGGTTTGGCAGCAGGAATTTGGACTGAAAATTATCGTAAAGCATGGAAAATTGCACGTACTTTAGAAGTGGGAACGGTTTGGATCAATACCTATAAAAAATTCTCGATCAGTGCGCCATTTGGTGGTTTCAAAGACAGTGGGATCGGGCGTGAAAAAGGACGTTTGGGCATTTTGTCTTATATGCAGCAAAAAAGTATTTATCTGGGTTTAAACGAACACGCCAATCCATGGTCAGATTAGCCAAAAAACTCAAAATATGATGAAAAAATTGAAAAATTAAGGAATGAAAATGATGGAAAAAGTGAATGTAGGCGAAGCAATCGCACGTGTTTTAGAACAACATCAAGTTGATAGTATTTATGGTGTGATTTCTATTCATAATTTACCTATTGCTGATGCAGTGGGACGCCGTGAAAAAATGCGCTTTGTCGCAGCTCGTGGAGAAGCAGGTTCGGTCACCATGGCAGATGCACATGCACGTTTTAAAGGACTCGGTGTGGCATTGACCAGTACAGGTGCAGGTGCAGGAAATGCGGTTGGATCATTGATTGAAGCCCTGAATGCAGGCAGTCCTGTATTGCATTTAACAGGTCAAGTTGAACGTGAATATTTAGATCGTGATGCGAGTTTCATTCATGAAACCAAAGATCAGTTAACATTTTTAAAAGCATCAAGCAAAGCTGCGTTTCGAATCACCAGTCCCGATAATGCAGTAGGTGTGATTCGTGAGGCGATTCGTGTAGCAACGACTGTGCCAATGGGTCCTGTCAGTGTGGAGATCCCAATTGATGTACAAGCTGCGGAAATTGAGTTACCTGCAAATTTAGGTCCTGTAAAAGCCATGCAACTGCCACAAGCAGAAGAGGTGGAAATCAATCTGATTGCTGAGGAAATTAAACAAGCCAAACGTCCTGTATTTTGGATTGGTGGCGGTACGTTAAATGCCGTAGATGAAGTTAAAGCCCTTGCAGATTTAGGTATTCCCGTGGTGTCTTCGACACATGCACGAGGTGTATTGGCGGATGATCATCCACGTTCACTGAGAGCATTTCACAACTCGGCAGCCGTTGAAAAATTGATAAAAGAGGCTGATTTACTCGTGGTGGTGGGTTCGCGTTTACGCAGTAATGAAACCAAAACCTATTCAGTTGAATTTCCTGAACGCATTATCCAGATTGATGCCAATCCTGTGGCGCAGCAACGTAATTATAAAGTTTCTCAATTTATCTGTGCAGATGCTAAAGATAGCTTGGCACGAGTTGCGCAGGCATTGTATGGCACAACCAAGGTCGATGCTGCTTATGATGCTGAGATTCAGGCAGCGCGTGAAGATGCAATTCAGGCATTGCGTACACAAATGGATCAATATGCATTGATTTGTGATCATTTACGTGCAGCTTTACCTGAAGATGGGATTTTTGTACGTGACATTACCATGTCAGGCAGTACATGGGGCAGCCGCTTATTTCCAGTACAAACTCCGAATAAAAACATTCACTCTTTAGCAGGTGCGATTGGCTTAGGTCTGGCACATGCAATTGGTTCATCCATTGCCAATCCAGATAAAAAAGTTGTGGGTTTGGTGGGTGATGGTGGCTTGATGTTAGGTATTGGTGAAATTGCAACCATGGCACAAGAAAATACTGACATGGTGCTGATGATTATGAATGACGGCGGTTATGGGGTGATGCGTGGTATTCAAAATAATTACTTTGGTGGTCGCCAATATTTCAATGAGTTGCATACACCTGACTATCAAGCCTTAGGCGAGTCGATGGGCGTGAAAAGCTGGAAAGTCGGCAGTGCGGATGAGTTTAAAACTGCGATTCAGGCAGCAATTGATTTGAACGGTCCTGCTGTGATCGAGTTGGATATGAATGCCATTGGTCCATTGAAATTTGCAGGTCCACCTCAGAAAAAGTTGTATTGATTGAATGCTCACTGATTAAAATTTTAGCTTGCCTGTGTGATTTTAGGATGAGTCACACAGCTTTAAAATGATTTAAAAACAGATGCTTAAAATACAATACGTGTTTTGAGTATTGATTTACACCATTTAAGTAGGGTGTAAAACCATGCAAGGACTATGGGGATCTTTCAATAAGACCGATGCAATAAAAAACTAAGTTGTAAAAAGCAGCTCATTTTTTTAGTCAAAACAACAAATAAACAAAGTTTTGTATATAAAATTTTGTACATATAGGGAAATATCATGAATCATAATACTAGAGTATTCATAGCGATGCTGAGTTTAGGCGCGATGACAATGTCAGTTCAGGCTGCAGATGATCCGCTTCAATGGAAAAGTGAAGATGGTACGCAGTCGCTTAAAGTGGGTGGGGTAATACGCTTAAATCACAGATATGAACAATGGGATGCGAGTAAAAATCGTGGTTTTGGTAAACTGGACTTTGATATTTTTCGTTTGGATTTAAAAGGAAAATCTGACGATGCTTATTTAAATGCCAGTTATCTCATTCAAGATCAAGAAATGACCTCAATTGAAAAAGCATATGTGGGATATAACTTAAGCCCGACACAAAGCATTGAAGCAGGATTTGTCTATAAACCTTTTGCAATTTACCCATACCCACAAAATGGCTGGACGTATCATATCCCGTTCTTTTTAGGATATGGCAATAATGCAGCGCCAGGGATAAACTGGAATTATAACCATCCAGATTGGGATATTAAATTAGGTTATTATCCTCAAATGCTGGCAACAAATTTACGTTATTCTCCAGAGTCAGCCACCTATGATGATTTGTCAGAAAATCATTTGCCATTTCAGGCTGCTTACCAAAATGAAAAGAAAAATCAATTCAATGCACGCATTGTACATAAATTTGGCAATGAAAATTTAGGTAAACATGAAGTGGGCATTTCAGGTGCGATTGCACAGCTTCATAATAAAACCACTGCGAAAGATGGGCACTATTATGCTGCGGGATTACATAGCAACAGTAATTATCAGCGTTGGAATTTACAATCTTCTGTGATCCATTATCAATATGATGCAGAGAATCCTGACGGGGTCAATGATGATATGACGCTGATGGGAGCAAATGGTTTAACGCCAGCGTATTTTATTGCATCAGAGGGCACAGTAGCCAGCTTAAACTTAGCCTATACTTTACCTGTGCAAAATATGGGTAAGCTTAAATCAATTCGTTTCTACAATGACTATAGTTATTTTGATAAAGAACGCAGTGATTGGGCAGCGTCACAGATGAATACAACAGGAGCAATGTTTATTGCCTCTCCTTTTATGGTTTGGGCGGATTATACATGGGGTAAAAATGCTAATATCATCGGAGGAGCAACAAATGGTACAGGCTTTACTTCAGCAACTTCAGAAAATAGTGATAAATGGATGTATCGTGTAAATTTAAATATTGGTTTTAGTTTTTAAAAATTTGAGTGCTTTTAAATATGGGTTTTAATTTCCCCCTATTGTCAATCAACAAAAATGACTTTGTATAAAGCACAATAGGGGAAAATAGAAAAAATTATAGATAGGTTACATTATCAATAATTCTTTGTGACTCATCACCAAGTCCAATAATGTCAAAACCTGGCATATCTCGAATAAACTCTAAAAATGGCGCTTTTACGCCTAAGTCATCTAAGTCTGCGACATGAAGCTGATAACGAATCGTATCCTGTTGTCCTGACATGACTTTTTCAACCCAGTTTGGATCTATAATCAGTTGATGACCCAATGCTACAAAGTCAGCATCTTTTTCTATAACTGCTTCAGCTTGTTCAGGTGTACGAATATGACCAACAGCAATCACAGGTTTTTGAGTTGATACCTGTTTAATTTGGCTAATAATTGGGACAGTATTGGATGAGTCACGCACGGATGTACGCCACACATTGCCCATTGAAACATGAATATAATCAATAGCTGTATCTTGTAATTTTTCTACAAAATAAACAGTATCTGCTAAGCTGATACCGGGTTGTTCTATCTCTTCAGGTAATAAACGATAACCAACAATAAAAGATGGATCAGCAAATTGTTGTTTGATTTTCATAACTTCATCAATAACAGTCAAAGGAAAAGATAAGCGCTTTTCTAATGAACCACCCCATTGATCTGTACGACGGTTAGAATGTGGTGAAACAAATTGCTGTAGTAAATATGTATTTGCACCATGTAGTTCTACACCATCAAAGCCTGCTTCTATCGCACGTCGGGTTGCCTGAGCAAAATCTTGAATATGTTGTAAAACCTCAGTATGACTGAGTTCACGAGGAGTTTCTGCACCATTTCTTGGCGCTGCAATGGCACTGGCACTGACAGGTTGTAAGCCACGAGTAATGTAGGAGTTGGTCATACGACCTGCACTAAAAATTTGTAAAATCGCTTTTGCGCCACGCGACTTTATTGCAAATGCAAGCTTTCTCAATCCTGCAATTTTACTGTCATGATCTGCTCCTAATTGTCCCTCAAAACCTTTACCTTCACGATTGATATAGGCTACAGGAGTAATGAGTAAGCCAACACCACCTGCACGTTGTTGTAAATAACTGATTTCTTCTTGAGTTACTGTGCCATCTTGAAATGCCATTTGTTCAGTCATGGGGGCTAATACAACACGATTTTTAATTTCAACACCATTAGGGAGAGTAAATGGGGTTAGAAATTGATAACTTTTCACTTGATATTTGCCTGATCAAAAAAATGTAAAGTCATGGTAGAGCATCTATTCGGGAATGTGCTTCCCAGACCAAGTGCCTGAAAAGCCCCGATTCCATAGTGTTTATATCATTGTTGGGTTGTTTTGCGGTGTAAGTGACTCAGGTTGAATACAACATGTTTTGATTTTTAGTTGATGCATGATTCATTTTTCAGGGAGGTTGAATGCTTGAGATGATGTATCAAATGTTCCAGAAAAAAAGCAACTCGGGGTGAATGTTCCAAACGATCTGTATATACCGCATAAATATCAGCAGGAGGGGTTTGGTATTCTTTTAAAAGTTGAATTAAGCGTCCACTTTTTAGATATTTAGCGACATCCCATTCTGCACGCATCAAAATTCCATGCCCATCTAATGCCCAATCCAAAGTGACTTGCCCATCATTACTGCTTAAATTGCCATGAACTTTAACAGTGTCTTCTTTCTCGCCTTTAGAAAAACGCCAATTGGCATAAGCAGTTTCATTTTGCCTAAGCACAATACATTGATGTGAGGTCAAATCTCTTGGCGTTTGTGGAATACCTGCATGTTCTAAATAAGCAGGAGCTGCACACAAGAGTCTGCGATTTTCAGCAATGCGTTTGGCAATCAGACGTGAGTCAGGCAGTTGACCAAAATGAATCGAAACATCAATGGCTTCATTGGGCAATGCAATGGGGCGATCTGTTAAATGTAGTTGTACTTCGACTTCAGGAAATTTTTGCACAAAGGAAGAAATAGACGGCGCAATATAAGTTCGACCAAACCCAAAAGGGGCATTTACACGCAATAAACCTTTCGGAGATGTCCGACTACGAGCAACAAGTTGCTCCATTTCTTCAATTTCCCGCAAAATTCTCAGCGCGTTCTGATAATAAATTTCACCTTCATGGGTCAGGCTGATCCGACGCGTTGTTCGATTTAACAGTCGAACGCCTAAACGCTCTTCAAGATGACTTAAACGGCGGGAAACAGCAGGTGGTGTGAGGTTTAACTCTCGGGCAGTTGCCACCAGGCTACCTTGTTTTATTAGTAAGCAAAAGAAGGCTAATTCGTTATCTGAGTGCATGATTAATAAATTTTTTGCAATAGTGTTTTAACTTTATATCGATTCATTGATTTTGAAAAGTATCTAATATGCATATCACGTTACCCCCCTGTAGCAATGAGTGCTTTGAAAATACTCAGGTTATAAACAAAAAAACATCATATAAGGAATGTGATGAAGAGCGGGGAGCTTAGCGCCAGGTTAATTGTTTGCCATCACGCTGTATGGGGCAATTGACGGGTTAACGCACATCATATGGAGACAGCAGATGGACATGGATATTGAGAAAAGGACGCTAAGAAAAATCAGCTGGCGTATTGTTCCATTTATCATGATTTTATATTTAATTGCCTATATTGACCGTGTCAATATTGGCTTTGCCGCCCTGACCATGAAACAAGATCTGGGTTTTAGTGCTTCCGTTTTGGGTTTCGGAGCAGGTATTTTTTTTCTGGGATATTTCTTATTTGAAGTCCCTTCCAATGTCATTTTACATAAAGTTGGTGCACGCATCTGGATTGCACGTGTCATGCTTTCTTGGGGAGTAGTGGCAGGTGGAATGGCTTTTGTTGAAAGTTCAACAAGCTTTTATGTCATGCGTTTTTTATTAGGCGTCGCTGAAGCAGGCTTTTTCCCAGGCATCATTTTATATCTTTCTTATTGGTTTCCTGCCCGACATCGAGCTGGTGTTATAGCCATGTTTATGGCTGCTGCCCCAATGGCGGTGGTCATTGGTTCGCCACTCTCCGCAGCATTGTTGCAAATGGATGGGATATGGGGATTTGCAGGCTGGCAATGGATGTTTGTGATTGAAGCCATTCCTGCGGTTATTTTAGGTTTTATCGTATTTTTCTACATGACGGATAAACCTGCACAAGCGAAATGGTTAAAAGATGATGAACGTGCTTGGTTGGTAAAGACCATGCAGGATGAAGATGTTGGTAAAGACAATCAGCAACATCACAGCATTTTACGTGGTCTGATAAATCCACGCGTATTGGCACTGGCATTGGTTTATTTTGGAACATCGGCGGGTTTATACACTTTAAGTATCTGGGCACCGCAAATTATTAAAGATCTTGGCGTGTCGTCGATGACAGTAGGATTGGTCAATGCAATTCCGCCTCTTATTTCAGTGGTTGCAATGGTGCTGTGGTCACGACACTCAGATCGTACAGGTGAACGCAGTTGGCATGTCGCACTTGCTTGTATGTTTGCGGCAATAGGTTTAGTGATCGCAGCAAGCAGTCATAACATGCTTGGATTGATTGCGGCATTGACCATCGTCAATATTGGCATCAGCTGTTCAAAACCTCCACTTTGGAGTATGCCAACGATCTTTTTATCTGGAACTGCTGCTGCAACAGGCATTGCAACCATCAACTCAATCGGAAATCTAGGTGGTTTTGCAGGTCCTGTCATGATTGGTTGGATCAAGGATCAGACTGGAAGTTATGCAGGTGGACTTTATTTTGTTGCGGGTTTGCTTGTGCTTTCGACGCTGCTCACAGTGATTTTAAGTATGACCAAAAAGCCTGAATTAAGTGTGTCGAAAACCGTAAATCAGTAATTTAAAAATTGTAGATATTGAAGAGGAGTACCACATGGACAAGCAAATTGCAGTCGAGTCTTTGACTGATACCATGGCAAAATTTACCGCTTATATTGGTAAACGATTACCCAAAGATGTGAAACGTAAGCTCATTGAATTGCGAACATTGGAAACCAATCCTTTGGCAAAGTCGATTTATGATTCTATGGATGAAAATCAGGAAGCGGCAGATCGCCTCAATCGTCCTAGCTGTCAGGATACGGGTGTAATTCAGTACTTTGTCGAAGCGGGTGCAAATTTTCCGCTATTAGGTGAATTACAGGATATTTTAAGAGAGGCGACTGAAGAAGCTACACGTACAGGTCCATTAAGACATAATGCGGTTGAAACTTTTGATGAAAAAAATACAGGTACCAATACAGGAACACAAATTCCGTGGCTGGATTGGCGTATTGTCCCTGAATCAAACAGTTGTACCATAGATGTCTATATGGCGGGTGGCGGTTGTACCTTGCCTGGCGCTGCCAAAGTACTTATGCCTGGTCAAGGCTATGAAGGCGTTGCTGAATTTGTGATGGATGTCATTACAGAGCGAGGCGTCAATGCTTGCCCACCGCTTTTGGTTGGTGTCGGCGTTTCAACTTCTGTTGAGACAGCAGCACGCTTGTCTAAACTTGCCATTATGCGTCCTGTCGATTCGAAAAGTGAAAATTCACGTGCAGCATTGATGGAAGATTTGTTGGAACAAGGTTTAAATGAAATTGGCATTGGTCCACAGGGATTGACTGGAAATAACAGTGTTATGGGGGTCAATATTGAATCTTCAGCCCGTCATCCTTCTACTATTGGGGTGGCAGTGAATACAGGTTGCTGGGCACATCGACGTGGCAAGATCAAAATTAACTCAGATATGTCTTATGAAATTCTATCTCATGAAGGAGTTGTACTGTGAAGAAAATTTTAACGACTCCCATCAAAGATGAAGATTTAGCAGACTTAAATATTGGCGATGTTGTGTATTTGACAGGTCGTTTGGTGACTTGTCGTGATGTGGCACATCGACGATTGATTGAGCAGGGGCGTGAGTTACCTGTCAATCTTGAGGGTGGTGCAATATTTCATGCAGGTCCAATTGTCCGAAAAAAAGAAGATGGGCAATATGAAATGGTATCGATAGGACCAACGACCAGTATGCGTATGGAAAAATTTGAACGCCAGTTTATTGAAAAAACGGGTGTAAAATTGATTGTTGGAAAAGGTGGAATGGGTCCTGAAACAGCCGCAGGTTGTCAGGAATTTAAAGCGGTACATGCAATTTTTCCTGGTGGCTGTGCCGTATTGGCTGCGACGAAGGTTGAGGAAATTGAAGGTGCAGAATGGCTAGACTTGGGAATGCCTGAAACGCTTTGGATCAATCGAGTCAAAGTGTTTGGACCCTTAATTATTTCAATTGATACCAAAGGAAATAATTTAATTCAGCAAAATAAAGCAGAGTTTCAAGCAAAAAAAGCGCCTGTATTGGAGCGAATTAGTAAAGAACTAAGCTTTATTCGCTAGTCGTCTCTTAAGATCAAGACAACATCTTCAATTTAGTCATGTTGTCTTGATTTTTTATTTAGAACATTCATCTTTTATTTATTGAATGAGCCATGCCGCTTTCTGAATATCAATTTTTTGAGGAATTAATTTAACTGTATAAAAAGAATCAGCAATTTGTTGTTGAGAATGTAAAATATTTGAGTTTACAGCACGAATAGTAATATCTTTAGGACGTTTATCTAAAGACTTTTTTGCAATATTCGGATCTTGCCCAATGGCTTGAGCATAATAAGTGATTGTTTGTTCAGGATGCTGTGTCATCCATGTGTTTGCATTGTTCGCTACAGTGATAAATTTACTGACAACATCAGGATGAGCATTTAAATAGTGAGGATTTGAAATATAAAATTGATAAGTTGCAGGAAATGAAGCACCGTCAATCAGTACTTTCGCTTTGGTATCACGTTCTGCGACCGCTAAAAAAGGATCCCAAATGACCCATCCATCAAGAGCATGTTGGTCAAAGGCGGCACGCGCATCAGCTGGTGCTAACCAAACAGGCACGATATCAGACCAAGTTAGATTTGCTTTTGCTAATATTTTTCCAAGTAGCTCATGCGAGCTAGAACCTTTTTGAACAGCAATACGCTTTCCTTTTAAATCAGCAAGTGTAGTAATAGAACTATGATCAGGAATAATCAGAGCTTGTGAACGAATAGGTACAGCTTCATAGGCAACATAGCTGATATTTTTCCCTGCAGCTTGAGCAAAAATAGGCGGAGTATTTCCCACAAAACCCAGATCTACAGCTCCAACCGAAAGAGCTTCAAGCATTTGCGGTCCTGCTGGAAATTCTTTCCATTGAATTTTTGCCTCAGGAAATTGTTGTTCTAGTAATTTTTGTTGTCTGACGATGAGGAGTGTAAGCGCTGATTTTTGATAACCAACAGTAATATTTTTAATTGTGGTAACTTGTTGTGATGCATTAGATTTTTTACTAGAAGACACAGGTGTTTCAGGTTTTTGACAAGCACTTAGTCCAAATATAAATAGAGAAGTTAAACCGATTGAAAAAGTTGTCTTGAATCGCATAATTTATTTTCATTGATCAAAATATCATTAAAATAAAGTAATCAGCTTTGATTTGAATGTTTAATCATTTATTTTTGATTATTTAAAATTTTTTAATATAAAGCTGACTTACTAGAGCATTAAATGGCATTTTTTTGAAAAAAACGTGACTTATTTTGAAATTTAATCGAGTTTTTTAAATGATTTTTTCTTGTTCTTTGGCATCGTAAATTTATTTGATAAGCTATTCATTTTTTAACATTTGTAAGATTTTTTGATTGTTTTAATCTGAATATTAAAAGGATATCAGATGAGATAATGAAAAAATGACCAATTTAAGCCAACTTTCACAAGCCATTCAGAATGCGCCACAATGGCATTTTTCTGAACAACTCCAAAATGATAATGAAATTAAAATAGTACCATTAAAAGATCAGGCTTTAGGTGCAGAAGTGTATGGTTTAGACGCGCGTAAAGCACAATCGGGAGCAACTATTTTTAAACTCAAGCAGGCTTTGGCTGAACATTTAATTTTGATTTTTAAGCAACAAAGTTTGGATGATTTACAGTTTTTAGCATTTTCTAGTTATTTTGGCGCTATTTTTAGACCAAGTGCTGATAATCCTGTTTTAGGCAGTGCATTAGATACAGGTACACCGCCTGATGTCGTTCCTGTGTCCAATGCGGTAGGACAAGGTGATTATACAGGGAATGGTGAATTGTCTCCCCATGCAGATCATCAGTGGACGCCAACACCTTCATTTGGTTCGTTATTATATGCAGTTGAGCTACCTAAATTGGGTGGAAAAACATCTTGGTATAATACAATCAAAGCATATGACGCCTTAGATGAACAAACAAAGCAACATATTGAACATTTACAGTTAATTACCTATAACCCATTTGTTCGTGTACAAAGTAATAATGGTCAACAAAATTATGCAATAAATACACCATATTATCGTTATAAAGATCAACCTATTTTAGGGCATGCTTATCCACATCCTTTAGTGAGAACACATCCTGAATCTGGACGTAAAGCACTATGGTTAAATACACGTTCTGAAGTTGAGTTGGTAAATTATGATGATCAAAAAGGAAGTGATTTAGTTGCTCAGTTACGTGAACATATTTTAAAACCTGAATTTAAATATGAACATCACTGGCAAGTTGGGGATATTGTATTTTGGGATAATCAAGCGACTTTACATTCTCGTGAGCCGTTTCCTGCGGATCAACGACGTTTGTTAAAGCGTGTTAGTCTCGCTGGTGGTCGACCATTTTAGTCAAAATAACATGAGATTTAAACTGAAAATAAATCCCTAACTGTTGAGTTAGGGATTTATATAAATATATTTAGAACAATAATATAGATTTATTTTTTGTAATGAGAATATTAAATTTTAGTCAAAATAAATTGCTTGAAAATTTTTATAAGCAGCTATTGTATTTGTCCCGATAAAGCCAAAAAAATACTTCAATAATTTTTTAGATTTATTTCATACATTTAAAAATGTTGAATAAGTGAGATAAATTTACATTCATTTTTTAGTTGAGATTTTTATTAAGACTTATTAAGATATATCTTAATGAATTTGTGTTGATTAGATTTATGAATGAAATATTGAGTAATACATTGTTGAATGATTCGGATCAAAGCTCACGTAAAAGCCGATTATTTGAATCTGGGCATATGAAGTTATTAGTTCTTGCGATAATCGAAAAAAACTCAAGATATGGCTATGAAATTATTAAAGAAATTGGTGATCTCGTTGGCGGTGGATATACACCAAGTACAGGGACAATCTATCCAACTTTGGCATATCTAGAAGATATGCAATTTATTGATGTAGAAAAGCGAGAAGGTGCACGTAAACATTATACAATTACACTTTCTGGAAGAGAGTATTTAACAGATCAAAAAGATCAATTAGAACATCTATTTGGTCGTTTAGAAACCCGACGCAAAATTCAAAATAATCATCAATATTTAGATATTCATCGTGCAATGGAAAATTTAAAAACAGCATTAAGACTTCAGTTAAAAAACAATACGTTGAATGATGAAATTATTCATCAAATTGCAAAAAGTATTGATCAAGCCGCTGTTGAGATTAGTCGTATAAAAAATGAGGCGCAATCATGAAACAGCATGAGTATCAAGTTATTGTAAAACATATTGCCGATGCCAAAGGGCATCCATCCACCTATGAACAGGATCTAACATTCACTGCTTATAATCATGATGATATTTTTAAAGTACTCGGTTATTTACAGGAAAAAAATCTACTGAATGATGAGTCGGTAAAGCCTTTTGCTGTCGGACTAAAGTTAATGGGAGAAGTGTTATTAGAAAATAAAGAAATTCCTTTATTTAAAGAATTTTTACCACATTTTATTGAGTTGATTAAGTCACTTAAAAAGCTTTAGAACCATTGTTGTATTTTTTAAATGAATGAATATGAGTTGCTAAACGATGCAAAAAACTTCTTTTTTTAAGATACAGAAAATCCATGTAAAACATATGTCTTGGTTGATGCCTTTATTTTTATCAGGCTTAATGAGTGGATCTTTATCTTGTTTTAATCTTTTTATGAATCAAGGCTGGGTAGATGGTTTTTTCTATAAGTGGCTTTCCATTTGGTGTTTATCATGGGTCGTTGCTTATCCATTAATTTTAATCTTTATTCCTTTAGTTAAACGCCTTTTAATGTTGATTGTTCACATACCTAAAGCACCTGTAAAATGATCAAAATTTTTAATGCCATTTTAAAATGAAAGATCTAGCGATTTTAATTTTATAAGCATGAATGAAAATTCACTTATTATTTAATCAGTGACTAGTACAATCATTTGTGCTAATCACTCAATAATTTATTTTATTGATATTTATGTAAATTATTTTTTCATGCTGTTACGATATAACATCAGCATCGCATAAAGACGACGTTCATACATCGTTCCATCATAGAGCAATTCTACACTCAAACTATCTAAGATTCCTAAATATGCATCTGTATAAAGCTCTTGATCTTGTGGGCTGATCAGTGCTTGGGAGAGTTCAGCCTTGAATAATCTCATGACGTTTTCCATATATTTTCTATATGCTTCAATCACATGATCTATAAGATGTGTAGGCGGAACATAAGCAATTCGTGTCAAAAACTGTGAAGTAATTGCATTTTCATAACGAGACTTAATGGCATATAAATACGCTTCGCCAGGTAATTCATAAGTTGAATGATCCTGAAAACAGGTCTCAAGATAGGTACATTCAATTGTTAATGCATCTTCTAATAACTCTAAAAATAAAGCATCTTTACTTTTAAAATGTGTATAAATAGATGCTTTACGAATGCCTACAGCCTCAGCAATCGTATTTAAAGATGCACCTTCGTAGCCATTACGAACAAAATGCTCAAAAGCCGCATCAATAATACGTTGTTTAGATTTTGAGCGAGATGTTGTCATGATGGGATGAGTTCCTATAAAAAATTAGTGATGAAGCGCGTGTGCTTGCGTATTTCGAGTTCCCATAAATACCAGTACCAAAATTAAGGGACCAATAGAACCCAATAACATTAACCAATATAAGGCATCTAATTCAACCAATTGACCAGCAAGAGGCGTTGCAGTTGAAGAAAGAAGCATCGGAAATGCACCTAATAATGCTGCACTTGAACCTAAAGCCGTTTTTTGTGAGTCCATTGCAATCGCCATAAGCGTTGCTTCTAATATACCCAACCCAAATAAACCAAATGCAATACCAGACACAATGCCAATAAGACCGATATCTAAAGTGTGCATAAAAATACAAAGACTACTACCAAACATCATCATAACAGCACCAATCATGGCTAAGCGTGAAATCGCCATTTTCTTGACTAAATAAGCAGATGAGGAAGCACCCATAATTAAACAAATACTGGTTAAGCCGAAAACAAGTCCAAATTGTTCTGAACTTAAGCCATAATTTTTTTGATAAACAAATGATGAACCGCCAATATAGGAAAATAAAAAGAAATAGACTGCAGATAAGGCAAGTAAATTAAAAATAAATACTTTGTTTTTTAAAATTTTTATATAGCTTTGTGAGACAGCATATAAATTTAGCTCAATGCGTTTATTTACAGCTAAACTTTCTTTCAAGTTAAAAATGGTATTTAAAAAAACAGAAATTCCTAAAAAGCCTAAAGCAAACATGACGCCTCTCCAGCCATAGTGAGCGCCCACAATACCGCCAATTGCAGGTGCTACGATTGGACCTAATGCCACAATCGTATTTAGTAAAGCATAAAGTTGGGCTGCTTCTTTTCCTTCTGTCAAATCACGTACCATGCTCATGACAATAACGATTGCCATAGAAGCACCAATGCCTTGCAATGCTCTTGCACAAATCAGACTTTCTAGGCTTGATGCCAAAGCTGCCCAAAACGAAGCGCCAATATAGATGATCAAGCCGAATAATAATGGCACTTTGCGTCCAATTGAATCAGATAAAGGACCAAAAAATAGCTGTCCGACTCCCATAAAAATAAGAAATACAGTCAGTGTAATTTGTGTGGATGCATAAGATGTATGTAAATCTTTTGCCATATTTGGCATAGATGCTAAATACATATCAATAGCTGCTGGACCTAATGCAACAATAATTGCGAGAGATATGGTGAGTTTTAAACTCACGGATGTATTCATATAAATCAACTTTAACTACCTAACGATAGGTAGTTTTATATAGGATAGAACAACGATTTTCAATCAATATTTTTAATTTATTTGTGGATAAAAAATTATTGTGCGTATTTATTTAAATAAATTTATAAAAATTCAATATTTGCTTTGAATCAAATATAAAAGACGATTTGAATGTATGGTGGGTTTTCTTAACAGTATATTTTTCTAAATGAAAGTATTTATCTATGAAAAATTTGTCCATTTTCAAAATGATCAATAGAATATATTGAAATTTTAGGTATATTCTATTGATATATAAAGTTTTTAGGTCTGATAAGTTTTATGGCTATAAACCAAACTAAATAGCTCTCGTTGTGATGAAATTTCTAATTTTACATAAGCCCGCTTACGATGAGTCGCAATGGTATTAATCGAAATACTTAAGATTAAACCAATCGCAATTGCACTATAACCTAAGGTGATATACGCACAAATTTCAGACTCACGATGCGTTAATCCATAACGACATAAAATATGGCTAATTTTTTCAATTTTAAGCTGACGTTCTTCAGATGAGGAGTGTTCAATAACTTGCTGTTGGTTTTCAAAAGATGTATCTATAAGCGTTGGATGATTTAACTGCATCAATTTTGCATGTTGAACAGTACTTTGAACAATTAAATTGGATATACGTGTTAAGAATAACTTTTGATGATTTAATAAACGTCGTGCTGATTTATGGCGACATAAATTAATTGTATAAAAATGATCACCAACCTTATAGCTCCATGCGACTTCTTCACCAATTTCGAAAGGATCATAATATTTTTCTAAAATAATTTTAGAGTTTTTATCATTGCTTTTTAAGGTATTAATATCTAAAAAATGCGTACTGGCAATAAATGTAGAATTATATTGAATGTATTTAAATAATGGATCTGTATCATAATCAAGTGACATCCATGTTTCTATACTGCCATCAATTTCTTGATGATTATTAAAATCAATTTTGTAAGAGGACATGAGCTTACGTGGTTTTTTTTGATTTTCAGTATATTGATAACCTAAACAAGCAATAATTCCTAAATTTTCATGAAATAGATTCAGTAGTGAATGACCAAAATTATTTGAACCACTTGAAGAAATTAATGATGTAAGCGCCTCAGTTGAAATATTCATAATATTCCTTTATGTAAGCTAAGTTAAATTTTTTGCTAACATCCTATTAGCAATTTTTAGAGAATTTTCATTCAAATATTTAAATTTACTTAATGAAGTAAAGTTAGATCTTTCTAAAGTGTATTATTTTTATCAACGATGGCAAGCCATTTATGATTATTTTTTTAGCTTGCCGTTGGTTAAACTTTAGTAGGTAATTGCTGCTATAAGCCCTGCAAAAATATTCGTTTTGTCTGAACCGATTTGACTCCCATTATTTTTTGCTGATTTTTCAGGCTTATAGAAACTCAAAACAGGAATAAGAGAAAGGGTATCATTGACTTGATACATTGCAAAAAAATCGAACTCTTTGCCCGAATAGTTGGGTTGATTTTTGGTGTCAATAGATTCAAATTTATAAAAATTTGCACCCAATAATAAACTTTCATGAGGAAAAGCTTCTAGACCAATCATGTGAATATTTGCATTACTATTAAATGGTCCTGCAAAATTCCCTGCAACTTCCCCTAGAATCCAAGTGCCTAATTTTTCCACACCTACAAACATCGCATCCCAATGTTCAGAATAATGTGTATAGCGATAATTTACAGTGGGCGTCCATGGTAATTGAGTGAAATGATAACCAGCACTTGCATACCAAGCTTGATCATGATGTTTTTGATCAATCACCTCATATTCATCAGTTAAATTTTTTTCTTTTTCTTGTCGGCTATAATTAAATCCAAGTTTGACATTTTCTATACCCATATTACTTGTGCCATATAGACTATAAACTTGCATATTGTCACGCATAAATATCGTTGGATTGAGTCGCATGGCTTGGTTTTGATTGAAATCTAAAAACTGAATATAGTCTGCGCCAATATGATGATCGCCTATTTTATAACTTAAATCCAGCGAAGCAAATTCAGAAGATGCGTGAATGGGATTATCGGATTGTACCCACGCCAATTCTGTTTTTAAGCCTTCTGCCTGACCTACTTTAATCAATGCAGCTTTATGAAATGAACGACGAGCCGCTGTATAATACGCTCCACCACGGTTTACCATCTGACTGTCTGCATCTTCAAAGTTACGATTCTCACCTAAATTTGCACTATCATCGGTCACTAAAAAACCATCACCTAAATGATAAACTTGCGAACCAAAAGAAATATCTAAACCATTTTCCCCTAGAATTGGTAATAAATTTCCTGATTTCCAGCCAATGTAGGCATCTTCTAAAGAGGACTTATTTTCTGTGCCACGGCTATTACCTGCCATGTCTCCATCACCACGTGTAAAAGAAGTAACGCCTGCAATAGCACCATAAATATGGCTATCTGCTGTAGTATTTATTTTTCCTGAAAAACCATATTTAATAAAGCCTTCAGCCCATTGACTACCATTTTGATCTGTGGGGTAGTAGTTTTCTTGTGAATTAAATATTCCTACCCAACTACTTAAGTCAACATTGAGTTGTTTTTCGTTATCCTGATAAATTTGAGCTGCAAAACTATGCTGTGTAAAAATGAGATAAGACAATAAAATAGAAGGCTTAAATAAACTTTTTAGTTTCATTAATCGAAGTCCTTTTCCTTGGATCTGTGATATTTAGAAATAAAAAAGGTCAGTATTTTTTAGCTATACTGACCAAAACATTATTCAGATTTATCTAAAACTCTGAAATTTGATTTATGAAAAACGATAGGTTCATGATTGCCTTGCGTGAAAGATTTAACTTTGAGCAAAACCATGGTGTGATCACCTGCAGGATATTCAGCATATATTTCACAGGTAAAATAAAGTGATGCTTCAGGCAGGTACATTGCATTATTGACACCATAAGAAATATCAATATTTTCAAAGCGTTTGCTTTTATCTTTAGCACTAATCTGGTGACACAAGCTTTTCTGGTGTTCTGCAAAGACAGAGATTCCCAACTCTTTTGCATTTTTTAGAATAGGCCATGTCGATGATGTGTTTTGAATGGCAACACTGACCAATGCAGGTTCAAGTGAGATTCCAACATTAAAAGCTGCTGCAACAAGTGCATGGTCTTCATCATGATGACGTGCAGCAATCGCAACAACACCTGACGGATAGTGAGAAAAAGCTGTACGGAGTGCAGCGGTATCAAAAATAGAAGTATGTGTATTCATCGTATGTCCTTAAAGAGAAATGTGTGTTGATAAGTAAAGCTCAGCTCACAATCCTTTTTGATTGTTCCTAAATAAAATCTACATACGCTGCAAAAAAATACACTACTCCTGAAAGGTGACTTGTCATTTTGTTTGTCACCTTTTTATGTGATTGTTTAAATCCTATTTTCAGCCGAGATTAGTGAGCAAGATATTCTCGGAGTTTTCAACATGCCTCAAATTGAATTAATCAAAAACCTAAAGATTGACACTGCAAAGTTTGCGACACGTCAATGGAAAAATTGGACAGAACCTAAAATTATTGAGGTCGATGGGCTAGAAGTCGCATATCGTCGTGAAGGTCAGGGTGAAACTTTGGTGTATTTACATGGTGGTGCAGGAACACGCCAATGGGGACCTATACATCAAGCTTTAGCTGAAAAATTTGATGTGATTGCACCTGAGCATCCAGGTTATGGCGATACGCCACGTTTTGATGATCAACATTCTTGGGCAGATTTTGTCTTACATTATGATGCTTTTTTCCGAAAAATGAATCTGACGAATTTTCATTTGGTGGGCACATCTTTAGGTGCGTGGTTAGCTGCAAATTTAGCGGTATATTTTCCTGAGCGTTATGCTTCTGTGACTTTAGTCACGCCATTAGGTCTTCATATTGAAGATGAACCCTTCATTGATGTATTTCGTTTTCAGCCAGATGCGGCTTTGGCTGCTTTATTTAATGGTCGTGCGGCTGAACATGAGGAATTATTAACACAAGAAGGTGGTGTTCAAGATATTTTGCAAGCTTTTCATGAAGATGTAACATCGGCACTTTTATTTTGGAATCCACGTTATGACTATAAGCTCAATCGACGTTTACAGCGTGTTCAAGCACCGACATTGATTATTGCTGCTGAAGATGACCGTATTACAGGAAATTTACAACCTGTTCGTTATGCAGCGTTATTGCCAAATAGTGAGCTAAAAACGTTAAGTCATGTGGAAAATTCGCCTACCAGCCACGCTTTAGTTTATGAAAACCCAAAAGAAGTGACTGATCTCATTGTCAATTTTATTAATAAAAGTAAGCAAGCTGATGCATTGATTGGCAGCCTTAATCAAAAAGTTATAGAAAAAGCGTAAAAATAGATCAAAAAGGAATTGAATATGACAACATCAAACTCAGATGCATGCAAAATTAAACACGATGTCGAATTTTTTGGAACAGTAGAAGGCGTTTATCCAAATATTCCGTACTCTGGTGATCGTCCATCAAAGTCAATTTATATTGATTTACCGAATACTTATTATGATCCAATTCAAGGTCAGAACGTTTTAGAAAATACTTTGGACGTACTGGTGAGTATGGAAAAATATGGTTTAGACGGAGTGGCATTTACAGAGCAGCACAATGGACCAATTAACCCTTTTCCATCGGGTATGGTTGCAGCAGCTTATATTGCAGCCCGAACTTCTCGTTTAAAAATTGTGGCGAGTGGACCTTTGTTAAATGCTTACCAGTCTCCGATACGTTTGGCAGAAGAGATTGCATTGGTTAGTCAAATGTCACATGGACGTTTAATTGTTGGCTTACCGATGGGCTTAGGTCAACAATACCATTCTTTAGGTATGAATCCAGCAACTGCGCGTGAACGTCATAAAGAAGGTCATGATCTCTTAGCGAAAGCTTTGAGTGAGCCTGGACCATTTACATGGCGAGGTAAGTTTTTTAATCAAAATTATGTCAATGTATGGCCACGTTTAGATCATAAAGTAGATTTTCTATTGCCAAGTGGGGGTTCTTTAGAAACCTTAGAACTCGCTGCGCAACGTCGTTATACCTATCAAACTGTATTGAATCATCGTCCTTTAATGAAAGCAACGATGGATAAATTTCGTGAACTATGTCGTAAAGAAGGCTATGAACCAGACCCAAAACAAAGTGCGTGTGTGATTCAGGTACATGTTGCAGAAACCGATGAAATTGCACGTAAAGAGGTAGAGGCAGAATATTTATGGGATTACCAAAATTATTTTGAAACATCCGCAGTAGAAACCTTTCCACCAGGTTATACCTCGTTAAACTCAATGAAAGCTATTTTGTCAAATGGTTATGGTTTAGATACCAAAAAAATGACGCTACAAGATTTAATCGATAATAACTGGGTTGTTGTCGGCTCTCCACAAACAGTGATTGAAAAATTAGAAGAAACGATTTTAGAAACAGGCTGTGGTCGTGTTCTATTGAACTTTTCAACAGGTATTAAAAAACGTTGGTTATTGGATAAATGCCTCACCATTTTTTCACAAGAAGTATTGCCGCATTTTCGTAAAAATGGCAAACCATTGGATGAACGGACTTCTCCACAAGGTTTTGACACCACAATGGAATATGCTGTCAAACGTCGCAAAGATGTACCAAGCCCAGCCATTGTTCGTGATGGTTATCTAATTGATATTTGGAAAAATGCAATTCCTGGTGAAGATCCTGTGATTCGAAAATGGGAAGAAACCAACACGACACAGGGTTAAGGAATAGAACATGAATAAAGCTGTTTGGCATTCAAATTCACAACCAGAACCCCCTCATCCTTTTGCACATTTTTTGGCAAATGAGGACTGGATTTTAATCAGTGGTATTGGTGGGCATGATGCTAAGGGTCATATTTCAGTTTCTGTCACTGAGCAAGCCATAAGCGCATTTGAGAAAATCAAGATGATGCTAGAAAGTCAAGGCAGCGCTTTGAATCAAATTGTATGGTTTAGACCCTATATCACAGATCAGAAAGATGTTTTGGCTGTTGATGCTGTAATACGTCAATATTTAAATGGTGTACGAACAGCAAGTGCCGCTTTGACAATCGTCGGTTTAGTAGATTCACGTATGAAGGTTGAGTTTGAAGTCTGGGCATATAAGGGCGCAGTCATACAGAATGACAACTCAAATGTGTTTATAGACTAGCGTATTTAATCAAAATTTCCGAATGGAGCATGGACGACGTTCGGATATCTTCTACAAGTCTTGCTTTGAAGGGATTGAATTCATCTAAAAATGTATAAAAAATGATTTTTACATATTTAAAAAATAGAGAATATTCAATTGAGGATGCAATTTTTATTGCATAGCAAGTAAATGAGCATGGATGAACAAATAATATGTTGATATTAAATTAATTCCATTTGCAGTCATATATCTGCTGATCCTATCAGTATCCCTTTCAAAGCTTGCTTGTTGCAATTCATCATCAATGCTTGAAGGAACAACTATGAGCAATACATTAGAAAATCAATTTGCTCGTGCTGATGTGCAAGAAGTCGGCATGCCGCAAAAAACATTGACGACATGGAAAATCGTTGTACTTATTTTAGCCGCTTTAACGCCCTTATCTGTGGTGATGGCAACCTTGCCTTTAGGACTTGCCTTTGGTGGACCATCTTCGGCATTAACTTATTTACTTGCAGGTTCAATTATTGGCTTATTTTGCATTGGTTATGCTGAAATGGTACGTCAAATTAGCCGTCCTGGAGCTTTTTATAGTTATATTTGTCGTGGCATTGCTAAGCCTTTTGGGGTAGGTGCAGCCATGATCGCGGTTGTGGGATATGTATCAGGGTGTTTAGGTTCATTTGCTGTAGGTTCTGCGGTGATTGGCGAAACAGTTACATCTTTAGGATTTAATTTAAGTTGGCAAACGAGTCTGGTCGGCTTAGTTATTTTTGTTGCTGTGATGGTATGGAATCAGATTGATTTTAGCGCATTTATTGGTGGTCTGATCGTTATTTGTGAATTATTACTGATCGCAGCTTTACTGATAGGAATTATTAATTTACATGGCATTCAAGCGACATTTTCTCCTGAAGTGATTCAATGGAATATATTTCAATATGGTAATTGGCATGTTGCATTTATTTTTTCATTTTTGGTTTTTCAAGGCTTAGAAGCAGGTGCTTTATATGCACCCGAAACCCGTAATCCTGAAAAAATGATTCCCCGTGCTTTAGCAATATCAGTGACCATTTTATCTTTAACCTTTTTTCTCGTTTCATGGGCACTTATTTCATTTTCTAGTCCAGCAACTTTGATGGATCAAGTCATATCTCAACATATTTTTGGTTTTATTATTGCGGTTATTCAAGCATCGCTAGGCGAAACAGGATTGTTTTTATTTGGTGTTGTCACTGTGCTTGGAGTAATGATCTGTACTTTAGCCGTTGTTAATTTTATGGCGCGTTATTTAAATGGTTTAGCAGGCGATAAAATTTTACCTCGTTATCTTGCGACTTTAAATCGAAATGGCGCACCTTCAAATGCTGCATTTACCTTAATTGCAGTGTCATGCGTTGTCATTATTTTTTCTGTGTCATGTGGGATCAGTCCTTATAGTCAGCTAAGTCCACTTGGTTTTGGTGTTGCTGCGATTAGTGGTACATCATTACTTATTTTGTCTTCTTTGGCTGTTGTTGGCTATTTTATGCGTAGTAAAAAGAGCCAAGGTCATTGGTGGAAAACTTTTCTCGCACCTATTTTTTCAATCATACTTTTAGTCATGGCGATGTATATCGAGTTAAAGGGATTTAACTTTATTACAGGAATGGAAGCTGCATGGACGAACTATTTGCCTTTATTGGTCTTGTTTGCATTTGTATTTGGCTTTTTTTATGCACTATTTTTAAAGAAAAACAAAAGCAGTATTTATCACCATATCGCAGCAGGCGACAACATGGAAGAAGTGATCCGTATTCGTGAAGAAAATCGTGAAGTCTAAAAATGAACAGACTAAGCAAGTAAAGCAAGCAAGTAGAGCAAGCAAGTAGAGCAAGCAAATAGATCATACACGTCTAATCTGAGAGAAAATATGAAAATTATTGCAACAGAAACACATATAGAAATTATAGAGCTAGATGACTTTAACAACTTTCATGTCGAAGCTTATGGTGATGTCAATCAAGTCATAGAACATTTTATCCAAGCGAAAGCAGGGCTTGTGATCAATCAGGAATATGCAGAGCTGAGCCTAGATTTTATTAAACAGCAAGCAGGACATAAATTACAAGATGCACATTGGATGTCGAGTCTAAATCATATGCTGGATTATGCTTTAAATAAAGGCTGGTTCAACCCAGCTCAACAAGCAATAAGAGCGCATATTGAATGGATGACGCTACAAAAATCTGAAGTATAGAAGGGCATAGATCATGAAAAAAACTATGATTTCTGATACGGCACTCAATTCAATTCAACTATTGCCGCAGCCACGTCACACTGCTTTAGGTGTGTTAAGGTCTGTGGAAGTAAAGGGCACGCATGTTTTACCGCAGTCTGCTGATGTTGTCATTATTGGAGCAGGGATTTGTGGTGTATTGAGCGCTTATTATTTAGCGAAACAAGGCAAAAAAGTTGTGGTATGTGACAAAGGTGAAATTGCTTGCGAGTCTTCTAGTAAAGCTTTTGGTTGGGTATCTCAATTGCTCACTTCGGAACATAAAGTAAAACTGACTCGACGTAGTAAGTACTTATGGCGAGCGTTACAGCAAGAAATCGGCGAATTGGGTTATCGTGAACAAGGTATCACTTATTTTGCAGAATCTGCCGAAGAATTTCAGTCTTATCAAGATTGGTTGACCTCTGTGCAGTCACATGTCGATCCTGATATTAAAATTTTGCAAGCACATGAAGTCAGCCGCATTGCCACCGAATTTTCAGGTCAATGTTATGGTGCAATTACTGCACCAACCGATGGTTGTATTGAACCTGTGCTCACAACGGCTGCGATCGCAGAGGCTGCCAAAAAGCGAGATGTCATTTTTGTGACACAATGTGCGGTACGTGGTTTAGATCTACAAGCAAAAAAAGTGCATGGGGTATTTACTGAAAAAGGATATATTCAAACTTCTCAGGTTATTTCAGCAGTTAATACATGGACACGGATTTTTTGCGCACATCATCATATTGATGTTCCTCAACTTTATGTAATTATGTCAATGGGAAGAGTAGAAGACTTTAAAGATAGTCCTATGGGATGTGGCGGTAAAGGTGCTTTTGCATGGCGTAAACAAATTGATGGTGGATATTCATTAGGACTGATCACTGGGATGAGCGCACCTATCACCCGTGATGCAATGAAACTATATAAAAAGTTTTTACCTATTCAGAAAATGTTAGGTGGTTCTAAAGGCGTTAAAGTTAATTTTGGTCAAAATACACTCAATGACTGGAAAATAAAACGAACATGGAATCATCATCAAAGCTCACCTTTTGAAACACATCGGAGCTTTACAGGTGCTGTTGATTTGACTGCTGCAGAAACATCAAAACAATTGATGTCTAAATTTTTTCCGCATTTAAAAACAAAATCTATTACTGAGTCTTGGAGTGGAACAGTCGCTTTTACACAGGATAATGCACCTATTGCGAGTGCAGTAAATAATATAGAGGGTTTTTATGTTTTGATGGCAAGTGGTTATGGTTTTTCATGGGGACCTGCACTGGCAGAAATGTTAAGTGATTTATTATTGAAACAGTCAGAGCATCCTGATTTACATACTTTTCGTTTAAGTCGATTTAGTGATGGTACGACTTTGGAGCCACAGTTATGAGCGAACAAGGGCATATTCAGGACTCTACTGTAGCGTATGGGCAAATATTTAAACATTTAACACGATCAGGTTTTGCTGTTTTAAAAAATAGAGGAGGAGTGAGTTTAGATCAGGGTATATCACGCGCACGGAAAGTACAAAGTGACTCAGTATTGCCTAAAACAGTGGATGTGGTCGTGATTGGTGCAGGCAATATAGGCAGTTTAACTGCTCTGACTTTAGTTGAACGTGGCTTAAAAGTTGTACTTTGTGAAAAAGGCAGCGTGGCAGGCGAGTCATCTGGACGTTCTTTGGGATATATCGAAAGCCTATTTTCAGACCGTGTTAAATTAGAAATGGTTGCACGTGCAAAAGTACTTTGGAAAGATATTGATCAGCGTGTACAAGGTCCTACAGGCTATGTCAAAACAGGTTCTGTCACAGGTTTTTTGTCTGAAGAAGGTCTAGCTGCTGCAGAAGATTGGGTGAATACCGTCAAAGATATTGAAGGCATTGATGGATATATAATGACCAAGACAGAACTCAAAGAAAAATCATATCATTGGAAAGAAGATTTTGTGGGTGGATTACATCAACCGAGTGATGCTTGTGCTGAACCTCAGCATTTTGCTTCCTCTGTTGCGGAAGCTTTTAGAGCCAAAGGAGGGCAATTATTTCAAAACTGCGCGGTTGGAGAAATACTAACACAAGCTGGAAAAGTGATAGGCGTTGCAACAGAGTTGGGTGAAATAAAGTGTCACTCAGTTGTTCTTGCTGGGGGAGCTTGGACACCCTATTTAGCAAAAAGTTTGGGTTTAGATTTACCACAATTTATGGCATTTGCCAGTATTGCGCGTGTTGGGTCATCAGCTATAGATCTAAACAGATTTGAAATGAATCAAAAATTTCCTTTAATTTCAGCGGAAAGTGATATTGCTGTTCGTTATTCTAGTCAAAATAGCGTCGATATTTGTGCGCCTGCTGTACGTTTACCTATCACTGTGAATATGTTGAAAAACATGCCAAAATTAATGCAAGCATTGGTTGCGATGCAAGGGCAATTTTCACCTGTATTTGATATTAATACATTAAAGTTTGAATATAAAAATATGCATAGTTACAAGGCAAATGGCTTAGCACCATTACAAAAATATCGTGTATTGGTTCCTGAAGTTTTTACACCACCTTTAAATGATGCAATACAACGTTATACAGACTATACGGCAGATCATCAAAGAACTTTGCAAGAAAGTTGGGCTGGATTTTTAACAACAACGCCTGATCATTTACCATATTTATCACAAGTAGATAGCATTTCAGGTTTGTTTATTGGTTCAGGTTTTTATAATGGTTTGACTGTAGCGCCTGCTGCTGCTGAGGCACTGGCTGATTTAGTCATGCAAAGAACACCTAAAATTGATTTAGCATTATTCCGTTTTAATCGTTTTATGAATGGTAGCCCGATTATTTTCCGTCCTTAGTTTGATTTTGGTTTAACTTTTTATAAAAAATAAAACCCTGAAATTTCAGGGTTTTTATCATTTATTTTATATAGAATTTTCTTAAACACGTAGATAATGAATCACTAAACTCATACTTACAATAGACAATAAAGTCGTCACCAGTAAAATAGGAGGAACTTTCTGCATATCATATTGTTGCCCAAAAACAGCATATAGCCCAACCATAGAAACACTCGAGAGTAACACGCCAGCAAAAATCATTTCTTTTGAAGTGTTTGGAACGATTAAAAAAATAACATAAACCAAGAGAGGCATGATAATCAGTTTTAAACCAGCAATAATGACAATATCTCTCGCTATTTTCTGTTGAGTATGGAGAGAAATACCGTATAAACTGCCACCAATGACACATAAACCTAACGGTGCTGAAGTTTGACCTATTGATCTTAACGTAAGTTGTAAAATTTCAGGCAATTGTCTTTGCGAAGCACTGAATATAAAGCCTAAAATAAGTGCAATAATTAATGGATTTTTAACAATATTCATCAGTCCTGATTTTAAAATTTGTTTTACGGATGTTTGCTGCTGACCTAACTCAAGACAAATGAGAAACATTAAAAAAACGATAAAATTTTCGACTAAAAAAGTCATACCAAAATAAATCGCTGCTTTTTCTCCTAAGAATAAATACAGTAAACCACTGCCAATAAATCCTGTATTTGACATTGCTGCGCCCATTCCCATAACAGCGGCATAGCTCATCGGCATTTCAAATTTCTTCAAATAAATCAATACAGTCACAATAAAGACGATACTCGACGCAAGACCGTAACTCATGAGATAAGGTATTTGTATTAACGAATGAAAATCTTGAGATGAAATACTGACCAACAACAAACAAGGCAATGAAACTTTAATAATAAATAGCCCAATGACCTTCATCGCCTCTTTATTTAATATAGAAAAGTACAGACTCAGATAGCCAATAAAAATCGTTATAAAGATTGGGAAAATAACAGATATAATTTCTAACATGTATATCCTTATACATTGAATGAGAAGTGAAATGACTATTTTGGATTGTGATTTTGACTTGGATCACAAAGAAGTATTTAAGTCGTGGTTTATTACATGATGCTTCATCGGCATTACAGATGAAAATCTATAAATATTGACAATAAATAAAAAATATTAGCATGTATTATTGATAAAAAAGTCATCCAATAAGGTGACAAAAGACTTGAGCGAGTTGATAAATTGATGGTGATTGGACTTCTTGCATTAGTTAATTTATTAGATGAAATCTCTAATAATCACAAAGGGTTTTTGTGTGTTTTTATGCATAAATTTGCTAAAAAATAAGATTAAATTGATTATAATTAAAATATTGTAGAATAATTTTCCCTTATTGAGGGGCTGTATTTAAACTAGGTAATATGTATGGAAATCAATCGTATCAGTGATTTATCTGCCTTTGTGAGTTCTGTGAAATATGGCAGTTTTACTCAAGCAGGTAAACATTTAGGGCTTTCACGCTCAGCGATTGGTAAAAGTATTGTACGACTTGAAGAACAAATGGCAGTACGTTTACTCAATCGCACTACACGTAGTCTGAGTTTGACTGATGACGGTCGTATTTTATTTGAGTACTGCCAGCAATTATTACAAAATCTGGATGAAATTGATCAGGTGATGGCAACACGACGAATTCATCCGACAGGAACATTGAAGATTACAGCACCACATTCGCTAGGGCATCAGTATATTTTGCCTGTATTACATCAATTTTTAAAAAAATGGTCTGCTTTAAATGCAGATATTTCATTTACTGATCGTTTTGTCGATATTATTGATGAAGGTTTTGATATTGGTATTCGTGTTGGTGAACCTAAGGAAGATTCACGGCTTTTGACACGTACAATTGGTTGGCAGCGTATGCAAACGTGTGCTTCACCTGAATATTTAGCGTTAAATGGTTATCCAGAGCAGCCACAAGATTTATACAAGCATCATACTATTTTTTTTAATGGCAGCGCACAACGTAAAAACTGGCGATTTAAAATTGATCATCAAATTTGGGTTTTTGATGGTGCTGAAAAAATGAAAATAGATAGCTCAGATGCAATTTTGGAATCAGCTATTTTAGGATTTGGTATTATTCAGTTACCTGCTTATTTAACTAAAAAAGCGATTGATCAAGGAAAACTCGTTGCAGTGCTAGAAGATTATGCGCTGACAGATGAGCCTATTCGAATTATTTATCCAAGTAAAAAACATTTATCACCTCGTATTCGTATGTTTATTGATGATCTCGTGGAACAATGGGGAGATCTTCCGCCTTGGGAACGTAATGAATAGACGCAAAATAGGGGTATTTCACGTCTAAATTGATCACTATGAATGAATGTTATTGGGGGGTATTTATGTCCAATAAGCAGTATTTTGAGTTCAGACAAAGCTCAATAATAAAATCTACTCATTCTAAATGAGTAGAAATACTAAAGTGAGGAACAACATCTTCGATGAGTTCTTGCAAAACTTCTTTGGTAGGGCGACGCGTTGGTTTTAAATTCAGTGTAATATGAGCGACACCATCTAGACGCTGTTGCTCCCAAAATTCCATCAGTGCGTTACGACCTGTCCTTAAAAAAATATTATTATACAAATGTGCTGGCTCATCAGGATTTTCACTTAAGTCGAGAAAATTAGCATAGCCAAAAGGATGCCATATGCTGCCATCTCCTAGATGTTCAATTTCTTGTACAATACTTTTTGAACGTTTTGGATCGACGCCATGCCAAATCCAAGCATCGGATTGATTGGCAAACCATGACATATCTTGACGTGCACGTCCAATCGTTAACATAGGCAGTCGACCTTGTATCGGTTTGGGAACTAAGTCGATTTGCCCTGATAAAGAACCATGATGTTCTGTAGTCATTTTAGGGAATTTATTTTCTGTCAATGTACGAATCATGTGCCATGCTTCACGAAAGCGTTCTGCACGATTTTCAAACTCACAATCGAAAGCAGGATATTCTACAGGACGATCACCACTAGACATGCCTAAGAGAAAGCGCCCACCTGAGAGTTGGTCTACAGAGGTGGCTTGTTTTGCGGTGAGCACAGGATTACGTAATGGCGAAACGATACCTGCTGTACCTAAAGTAATATTTTCAGTGATCGCTGCTAGATAACCTAAGTCTACAAAAGGATCATAGATTTGTGCTACATCTCCAAAATTTGGATCATAGAATGGGACATCTCTGATCCATAAAGCTGAAATCCCGCCTTTATCTGCCATTTTTGCAAGTTCGGCATGATCGGACATATCAGGTATAGGGCTGTCTGCATAGCCTTTAAAAGGGGCGATCAAGCCAAAACTAAGTTTATTTGGCTGAAAAACACGTGTAAATGCACGATGCTGTGCCAAGTGGGGAGGGAGAACTAAATCAGTCATATTTTACTCTATTTTGCTACATGTCCTCATCATAAAGCTTTAATAAGGGAATAAGATTCCCATATATAGGGTGTAAATAGCATAAATAAATATAAATCTATTTGAAATTCATATAGATATGTTTGAATGAAGTTAAAGTGTTGATCTAAAATTGACTAGATGACTCAGGTTGATCAGATGATGGAAATTTAACAATTTATGTCACGCCATGCAGCAGGGGTGGTTGAAAAATGCTGATTAAATAATCGTATAAAAAAACTGACATTTTCATACCCTACCTGAATAACCAACTTGATGAAAAGTCACCGACATAAAATACTTGAAACAACATAAATAGTATTTTAATAAACACTATATATAACGGATATATAGTGTTTTTATTTTGTGTGATGTCATTTAAGGTAGGGCAGTGTACTTTGATTTTTGGGCACTATATTTTGGGTATAAATCAACAATAATAACCAACATATCAATGCTCAATCAATCTCATCTACACTTTGGTATAAATTTATATGACGAAGCTAAGCAGGAATATCTGATTATTAACAATTATGACTTCTGTTTAGCCTTTTGGCGTAAGACGTATAAATATAAGCTTTCTACTTTTTCACGTGCCCATGGCGTGGTACGCAAGAATCGCAATGATGATTTAACGCTTGGGTCTATGCAAAAACATCTAATTTCAATTTTACGACTTAAGCCTTCAAAGCCACCATAGTAGTCTAGTAATTCATCTAAAATATCAGCAAGTTTTTTGCCATGTAAAGGGTCATTAGAGGTGCTCATATTGGATTAATCATATTTGAGAAAAATACATTATAACTCAGGTCAGATAGAAAATTTCTTGGATTGAGTATGAATGCTAATCATCAAACAAACATCTCTTGACTGATCAGCATTATCCTAAAATGGGTATATGTGCATAGAGTTTTGGTCAGAATCTATCTTAAGCATAAATCATGATGACCGTGTAATCACGATTATGCTTAAGATGATAAGTTTATGGTGCCCAGAGTGAACCTGCGCTCGCTATTTTAGCGCGATCTTGTGCTTGTTGATAAAAGCGCATAAACATGAGTGCAGTACAGAACGCGATGATATCAATCCAAATCACCATATTATGATGCAGCCAAACCCCAGTATGTGGGATGAGAAATGCAAATAATGAGGTCAATGGAATGAGAGCTAAACTGATCGCAATAGCGGCGAGTAAGTGTGGTAGAGCTTTGGCATACCCGATAACAAAAGCATAGGCAGTACAGATCAGAAAAATACTGTAATAGCTATACATAAAGAAATGATTCATGCTAGAAATATCTAAGATGGCATAGAACCAACGGCTGAATAGAAGCGTCCCTGTAATGGCTAAAATACAGCCCAAACATGTGCCAATCGTGAGATTAGCAAAGAATGTAACATCTTTACGCTGTGTAGGAATTGGGTCTTGAGCGCGTTTTTGCTTTTTAGCCCGTGTTTCAATCCATAGAATATTGCCAGAATAAAATAAAAATGCGCCGCCCATGCCAAAAATAAAATAAATCCAACGTACGGTATCACCACCAAAACTGCCAAAATGTAAGCTGAACATGGCATTAATGAGTTTGTTACCTGCATCGGTTTGAGTATTGATTCCGCTATAATTAAACTTTTCAACTTGGTAGGGATGCATGCGCATAAAATCATTGGATGCACCACGCAGCATTTGTTCGCTGCTATATAAAGCGATACGAGCTGAAGCCTTTTGAGGTTGATCTAAATTATTAAACTCAATGTAATCGACAGCATATTCAGGAGCGATTTTTTTTGCTTGTGCCAAAATTTTATCAATATCGAGTTGAGTTGAAGGAATATATATTTGCTCTTGCTTGCTTGGACTAAACACAGGTTTGCCTTTAAGTGCAAGCTGTCCAATCGAGTCATAAAAGAAATCATGAAATGCAAAAACAATAACCGAAATGCAAATAATGATGTGAAAGGGCAGACTGGTAATCCCAACCACATTATGTGTATCCAACCAAAAACGCTTTTTATTTTTGCCGGGGCGGACTGCAAAATAATCTTTAACCAAAGTCGGCAAGAGTAGAAGCAGACCTGTCATGAGCGCCAAAAAATATAAAATGGCAACCACACCCATGACATAGACGCCAAATCCATGGTGACCAGCCATTCCGGGGATACCAGCTGTTTCATGTAATTGTTCAATGAGCCAACCCGCTTTGGAAAGATTGGTCTGCTGTGTAATTAATTGACCTTGTGAGTCTAAACTGGCAAGCCATGTGCTTTGTGCAATATTAAAACCCTCATTACGTTTAGATTCTTTCCATAGTAATGGGGCATATTGATGTTCTGTCGAACGAAGATTTAAAGTAAAGGACTTTTCCGTTGCTGGATATTGAGCTTGAACTTGTTGAATGAGTTGCTGATATTGTTCAGGTTTAATTGCAGATAAGATCTGCTCCTGCGGGGTTGCCCATTGGCTAATTTGATGTTGAAACATACTCAAACCACCTGCAAAGAAGCAAATGAAGAGTAAAATTCCTGAACTTACTCCCACCCAAGTATGCATACTTTTAGCGAGTTTCATGAGATCGGAACGGACTTTCATGGATTATCCTCGTAATAGAAATAGACAGGCATAGGCAAGAAGATTGGCGGCTGCCATATAAAAAATTGCGGCTTTGCCAGTGTGAAATAAAAAACTGATGAAAAGTAGTGGCATCCATAACCAAGGAATACTCCACATGGCGAGCTGCACCAATAAATCCATTGCAATAAAGTGTTTGCCAATCACCACGATTAAATTTCCTAAAGCGATCGCCAAACTTAATCCAAAGATTGCCCCAGCGAAAGATTTAGACCACCAGTCTGGTTGGATGGTCTTTTCAATTTTATTTTTCATGGGTTTAACCTGCGTTTAAAGAGTGTAATAAATGGAATATGCGACCAAACCAAGATCATTAACACGACCCAAACAAAGCAGGCGACGACTTTAGGCAAACTGATTAACAGCACAATGAGTGCGAGCAACAGCAATCCAAGACCAATTATTTTGAAAATCTTGGGAAGCGGAGATGCGAGTAAATTTTGATTGTAATGACTGCAATAAATACTGAAGGTGCCTAAGAGCGTAAGTATGATTCCGAACGTTTTCATAAGGATGATAAATCATAAGCGATTGTTTATTTGCTAGACAGTATATATAATTGATAATCATTTACAAATGAAATTTAATACTATTTACTAGCATATCTAATGATGAATCCTATTTAAATTTCCTTTAACAATGACGTCCTTTGTGAACCTTCAACTTATTTTGTATTTTCAATGAATGAGCCATTATATTTTCAAAAGTATTTTACCGATTACGTATTTGAACATGCACAAAAACTTGAGCTGATGCAGGACTGCGTCTGTTACCAGTTGGATTTAGAACATATTGATGTGCATCTTTTTAAAAATATCATACCACCAAAATATCTAGAGCAAGCTGTATCAACACGGCTGAGTGAGTTTTATAGTGGGCGAATTTTAATACAGGCAATACTGATGCAGTATTATGAGGTTTATGAAGGAGTGACTTCACTTTCGCAGCGATTACCACAGTGGACTCCACCATTTCGAGGTAGTATTAGCCATTCGAAAAATCAGATTGTAGTCGTGGTATCGGCATCTACAGCTTATTTGGGTATTGATATTGAACATTGGGTCAGTGAGGCTTTGATTACAGAGGGTCAGCATCTGATTCTGAACCATCAAGATTATAAAATTTGGGATGAGATAAAATCAGAATTAAGTTTTCAGCAATTTTTGACTTTGGTTTTTTCCCTTAAGGAAAGCTTGTATAAAGCCGTTTATCCTGAAGTTAAACACTATATTGATTTTCTAGATGCGGCGATTACTGAAATTTCATTACCAAGCCGATGTGTTAAATTAAAGTTTTCAAATGAAATTCAGAATAAATTTCAATTGGTTCAAGAGTATGAGGGCTATTGGGAGATACAGGAAGATTATGTACTGACTTGGGTATATAAGACCGACCAAAAATAGCATTGATCTAGAGATACAGCGCCTCATATAGATATTAGTACTCAGAAGGAAGCATGGCGCTTTCTTCTGAGTTAAAGCAGATTAACTTTCCTGTAAATTCGGATCTTGCAACCCAGCTTTACGAATTCCTGTAAAGCCAATCAGACAGAGTAAACCCAGCAATAGACTGATCAGACCAAAATAGAAAATGCTGCTCGTGATTGGAAGTAATCGAGTGAGTAAGCCCATGCCCGTAGTGGCGATAGAATCTGCTGAAGCATCTTGAGCCAACCAAATGGCATTAATGCGTCCTAAATAGTCATCTGGTGTATGACCTTGTACGATGCTGTATTGCAGTAAATTTGCAACAGCAGCGCAATAACCAAACACAGCCAGAATGAACAAAGTCAGACTGAACCATGAACTTAAACCGATCGCAATCATGCAGGCAAAAACAGCTAGGCAGAAATACAACATGATATTGCCAGGACGAATCAGTTGATTGGTCCAACCACTGAGAAATGCAGCGATGATACCGCCTAAGGGGACAGCCGAATACATCAATCCTAATTCAAATGCACCGCCTGCAAACTGTTGTTCTACCATTTGCGGGAAGACGATGCGGATGGCGCTGCTGAAACTCAAGAGAGTGCCAATCAAAATGGTCGTACCGACAATCTTATTTTGAAAAACGAATTTAAAACCTTGCAAGAGCTGTTGTAGCGGGGATTCCATGACAGCACCGTGTTGTGAAGGCTTGAGGCTCGGTAAGTTTAGTAACAGAATGACAGTCAATAAAGTACCAATGGCTGCAATCCAATAAGCAGCAGCGACATTGCTCGCTGCAATAATAATGCCACCCAAGGCTGGGGCAATCACGGTGGCGAGTCGCACGGAAAGCATACTCACCGCGCGCGCTTGCACAATGTTTTCGCGCCCAACAATCATGGGCATGACTGCCATCATCGCCGTGACACCTAAGGCACCAAAGAAACCATCCCATGCACTAAAAACATAAATCAAACTCAGCGAGGGTTGGTTAGACATCGCATTCAAAGCCAATCCGATAAAGCCAATACCACAAAAGCTTCGAGCAAACAGAATCAGCTTTTTTCGATCATAGCGGTCAGATAGAACCCCACCCAGCAATAAACCAATAAACATGGCAATGCCTTCAATCGCAGTGGCAATCGCAACATGAAATACATCATGCGTCATTTGATAGACTTGTTGCGGAATTGCCACAATCAACATTCCAATAGTCAATAAAGACAAGGTACGTGCAACAAAGACATTGCGAAAATGGCGATTGGTTTTGAGTATACTAAAATCTGTCAGCAGCATTTTAAAGGACATGATCTGCACCTTTTAACTGACGTGCATGCTCAATGTGTGTATTTAAAATAAGACCTAATTTTTGCAATTGTTTTGGGGATAGAATATTGCTGTGATTTGCATCTGACATGGTTGTGATAGAAAGCTGTGCTACCAACGGCTCCCACTGGGCTTGAGGCTGAATGTAAGGTAGCAAATCTTTTTCAGCCACGACCACATGTAAATGACCATCAAACTTTGGCATTTTATACGGTTTTAACAAGCGTACTGCATCACGATAGTTGGCAAAAATGTCCTGTTGTAAGCGCTGAGTTTCTTGGTACAGACTAACATCAGCCTCTTCTAAAATATCATTAAAGAACTGCTCTTGTTCGGCTTCGGCATTCATTTCTTCTACCGATGGGTCTAACCATTGGTGGATTTCCGCAGGGTAAGTATCTAATAAACCGAGATAATCAACACGTTCATTTTGTTCACGAAGTTTTGCTGCCACTGCATATGCGACTGTGCCACCTAAAGAATGACCTAAGAAACTATAGGGTCCCTGTGGTTGGATGCTGCGAATTAACTCCAGTTGTTTCTCTGCTAACTCATCCATGGATGCACTATTGGCGAGTAAACCCTCAGGACGTGGCGACTGTAAACCGATGATCGGGATATTTGGGTCTAAATACGGGGACAAAGCGGTGTATTGCCATGCAGAGCCTGAGCCAGGAGAGAAACAGAACAGTGGGTGAGTCGTTCCTGAACGGATGTGCAAGATTGGTTGCATTCCGTTTTGTTCTACATGCTGTAAGCGCTCTTGTGAAAGTAACAGTGCAGCAATACGTTCAATGCTGACTTGAGTCATGAGCATGCCCATCGGTAGGGATTGATTGAATACTTTACGCAGCTCAATCACCAATTTCATGACTAAAATCGAATGCCCACCTAGTGCAAAGAAATCGGCATCAACTGATATATCTTCTTGAATATTTAGAAGTTGTTTAAAGATGATGGCAACTTTATGTTCGGTTTTAGAGTTGGGTAAACGCTTGATTTGTGTGTCTAACTGAGTTGGTTTTGGTAGAGCTTTGCGATCCAACTTACCATTATGACTGAGGGGGAATTCAGCCAGCGACATAAAATGACTTGGGCACATATAGGCTGGTAAGGCTTTTGCCAGTTTCTTTTTCAGAGAGGCAGTGTCTAAGCTAGTGTTTGTTTTTACATAAGCGATTAATTGGGGTTCTTGTGATGCGTTCAATGCAACAGGGTGTACGACCACATCATCGATCTGTGTGATTAGACGGATTTGCTGTTCAATTTCACCTAATTCGACACGTTGACCGCGAATTTTTAATTGATCATCAGCACGTCCAACATATTGAATACTGCCATTTTCCTGCCAATGTGCAATATCACCCGTACGATACATACGTTTGCCAACTTGGAATGGATTGGCAACAAAACGGTTTGCCGTTAAATCAGGACGATTGTGATAGCCCAACGCCAATTGCTCACCTGCAATATAGAGTTCGCCATGTACGCCTATAGGAACAGGACGCAAATATTGATCCAAAATATACAGCTCGGTGTTCCATACAGGATAGCCAATCGGAACACTATTTTCCTGAGTTGCTGATGGCGTACGAGCATTCATATAACTCACATCTACCGCAGCTTCAGTCGGACCATATAGATTGTATAAAGCACAACTGAAATGCTGAAAAAAGTTTGTAGCTAATGCAATCGGCAATGCTTCACCGCTACAGAACACGCGTTTCAGCGGAAGTGAACGACGCTGTTCTGCACTCATCAAGGTACTCACTGCATTTTCAAAAACCGATAACATCGAAGGCACAAAATGTAGTGTGGTGATTCCTTGTTTTTGAATAATATCTAACAGTTTTAGTGGGTCTTTATGCGCATGTTCTGGTGCCATGACCAATCGTGCCCCGACTAAATATGACCAGAAAAATTCCCAAACAGAAACATCAAAAGTACTTGGAGTTTTTTGCAAAATCACATCTGTAGTATTGAGTGGATATTGGTCTTGCATCCATAAAATTCGATTGACAATTGCTTGGTGGGAAACCAAAACGCCTTTAGGTTGCCCCGTTGTGCCTGATGTATAAATCATGTAGGCAGGGTGTTGTGGACTCACAAGCGTCGTTTGATAATCTACCAATGCGAGTGCGTCGGGGGTGAGTAAAGCATCAAAGTTAAAACGTGGTATTTGAGCATCGGGCAGTAATGATGCTTCAGTAATGATGAGTCGTGGCTGTGCATCTTGAAGCATATATTGAATACGCTCATTTGGATGCTGTAGATCAATCGGTAAATACGCTGCTCCTGCTTCAATCACAGCAAGAATTGCGAGACTGAGCTTGACCGAACGAGGTAAGGCAATGGCAATCACATCACCTGCTTGAACGCCGTGCTGTTGGAGTTGCTGTGCCAAGCCATAGACCTGTTCGCGAACCTGTTGCAAACTCAGTTGATGCTGTTCATCGACCAAAGCTAAGGCTTGAGGATATTGCTTCGCAGCTTTGTTTAAGAGTTGCTGTAAAGTCGTTGCTGGCACAGCATGCTGTGTTTGGTTGATGGCTTTTAGATGTTGTGCTTCTTTAGGAAGCTGTAAAGAATATTCTGCTAATACCCGATCAGGTTGATCTAATGCAGTTTCAATGAATTGAACCATGCGTGCCATCAATTGTTCAGGCTGAGCGATTACACCACGATGTTCTAACAGTAATTCAATCGATTGATCAGGAATGACCAATAATGCCAATGGATAATGGCTATAGCCGCGATTGGTCAGTTTTTCAATTTTAGCATCACCCAATTGTTGCTTTAAGTAATGATGATCAGGATAGTTTTCAACAACTAATAATGTATCGAACAAATTGCCTTTACCCAACAGGGTTTGAATTTCATTGAGTCCCATACCATCTTGTTCGAGGTGGCAAACATGGCTGTGTTGCAAATGATCCAGTTGTTGCCACAGGCTTTGTTGCATGTTCAATTTTATTTGAACAGGAATGGTATTTAGGAACAAACCAATTTGTTGTTCTAAACCCATAATTGGGGCAGTGCGCCCTGAAACTGGCGTACCAAAAACAATTTCTTCGCGGTAGGCATAAGTCTGTAGGGTCATTGCCCAGATCATTTGCATGAAGACATTTAATGTAATGCCTGCCTTACGTAATCGTTGCTCCAATTGGGTACTCAGTGCTGGACTAAGTTGATAAGCATATTCTTCGACAGCTTGTTTTTTTGCATGTTCAAATAAAATGAGAGGTTGTGCATCCTGTAAATCTTCAGCCCAAATGCGGCGTGCAGCAGTATGATCTTGCTGAATAAGTTGCATCACCACGTCATGGTATGAATCAGTTAAGCTTTTGAGCGGAGTCAATGGATCTTGGTAGGCATCAATCAGGTCTTGTATAAATAAGGGGGTAGACCAGCCATCCGTCAGCAAGTGATGGACGATAATGATTAATTCCGCATGCTGTGCAGTATGTTGAATCAAGACTGTACGCAGTGCGCCATAT
This sequence comes from Acinetobacter sp. R933-2, assembly GCF_030325485.1. Lineage (NCBI taxonomy): Bacteria > Pseudomonadati > Pseudomonadota > Gammaproteobacteria > Moraxellales > Moraxellaceae > Acinetobacter > Acinetobacter sp. R933-2. Next base: position 116,475 of record NZ_JACAIJ010000007.1, on the reverse strand, counting down.
TCTTGATCCAATTGCATAGTGTGTTGCAAGGCGTGTTGAATTTGCGTTTCTAGTTGATCCGTACCGCAGACCAAGCTTGTTAACGGCCAATTTTGAGTTGGCTGTTGTGTATAGATAAAAATCGGTTCTTCAGTATTTTGGGTATCAAACCAACCACTCAATTGAGGGTATTTGCGTAAAACAGTATTCAGTGCTTGTTGTAAGCGTAAGGGATCGATTTCACCGTACAGACTGATTTGAGTAAAGGCATTATAGCTTGCTTGCTGCTGTTCTAGTTGAGCATGGAATAACATGCCTTTTTGCAATGGCAACAAGGGCAAAACATTGTAATTATTGCCATATTCAGCTTTGATCTTTTGGGTAATCTTTGCATCTATAAGTGAATGTAGCTGCTGAGGAATGCTAGGTTGCTGCTCCAGTTTTTGCAAGCATGTAGATAAAGCTGCAATATTTTTAAGTTGGAATACATCACTTGGTTTAAGCATGTAACCCTGTTTACGTAAGTGTGTACACAGCATAATGGCAGAAATACTGTCGCCACCCGTCATGAAAAAGTCGTCATCAATACCAATATTTTCTATTTTCAAAATCTGAGCACACAAATCACAGAGCAATTGTTGCTCAGGTGTTTGTGCGATGCGACTTTGTGTCCGAATTTGTGGGCGTGGCAAGGCTTTTTTGTCGACCTTACCGCTGACATTTCGCGGGAATTGCTGCATGACCGTCAATGCTGAAGGCACCATATAGTCAGGGAGATTTTGACGTAATTGGCTTAAATAAGTCTGACTTAACTGTTCCGCTTGTTCTTCATTCCATGTCAAATCTTTGACTACACAGTAGCCCAATAGGCGATGACTATTGTTAATCGGTTCAGCAATGACCACCACACTTTCTATATTAGGCAGAATGGATAAGGCATTTTCAACTTCACCAATTTCTACCCGATAACCTCGGATCTTGATTTGGTCATCACAGCGCCCCATAAATTCCAATTTACCTGCATTGTTCCAACGCACTAAGTCGCCAGTTCGATACATACGTTGCCCAACATCAAAGGGATTGGCAACAAAACGCGTTGAACTTAAATCAGCGCGCCCAAGGTAGCCATTAGCTATCCCAAAGCCAGAAATATATAGCTCTCCAATCACGCCCGTAGCACACAATTGTAAATTGCGATCCAGTACATAGGCTTGGGTATTGCCAATTGGGTTGGCAATCACTGGACGATCCGTCTGTTTTAATTCAGCACGGAAGGTATCCACGGTATATTCGGTTGGACCATATAAGTTATGTGCAAATAAATGGGTTTGCGCATTTAATTGCTGCCATAACGCCAAAGGTGCAGCTTCACCGCCAATCAGGATCAGACGAGGATGATGTTGATCTGTGGCAAATAAACCATTGGTGATCATTTGTGCACAAAAAGAAGGTGGTAAATCTAAAGTATCGATATGACGATGCTGAATTTCCTGAACCAAGCCCCAAGCATCGCGGCGCATATTTTCATCAAAAATATGCAGCTCTTGTCCCCATAACATCCAAAAGACTTGCAACCACGACGAGTCAAAAGAGAAGGAGTGAGTATGTGCTGCACGTAGTGGACGATGTGGGTATTGTTGATTCACCGCATTTAAGGCAGGTTGATAAATGGTGTCACGATGCGAGAGAATGAGATTCAGCAATGAACCATGCGTATTCATCACCCCTTTAGGACGCCCTGTACTACCTGACGTAAAGATAACGTAAGCTACATCTTGAAAATCAAAATGGCGCTGTATTGCTGGAATGGTACTTGAGTCTTGATCTTGGATGGCTGCAATTACATTGGTATCATCAAGATGGATTTGCTTTAAGTTTTTGGGTAATTGATTGGTCAGTGACTGCGTAGTAAGGGCAAACAGCGGATTTGCATCTTCACACATCATTTGCATCCGATCAATCGGATAATCCAAATCGAGAGGCAAGAAACTCGCCCCTGAATTCAGGACAGAAAGCATCACAACCACAGATTCTGCAGAGCGTGGAATTGCTCCCGCAATCACAGTATTCTTTTGCGCACCTTGTGCTTGAAGGTAGCGTGTTAGTTGATTAATTTTAAGACTTAATTCAGAAAAACTGAGCTGATAGAGCTGCTCTCGTTCACCACTGATTAGTGCAATACGGTCAGGGTATAGCGCCGCTTGTTCATAGAAAATATCTAAAATATTGTTGTATTTTTCAGGATGAGAAATCTTCGCACCAGTTCCTGCTTTGATCAGTACTTGTGCTTCTGACTTCGGCAAGATATTAATATCTTGAATGGCTTGGCGAGGTGATGATAAACCTTGTTCTAAAAGCAGCGTGAGACGTTGCCCATGTGCAAATAATTCATTTTGGGTATAACGCAGCGCATCGGCACGTAACTCAATGATGAGTTCCTGATTGTGCACAATAAATGAAAACTCAAAATCATCAATCGGACCTGTCGAAATATGATGTGTTTTCACCTGATGATCGTTCAAGTTCAGGTCTTGATCGAAAGCTTTATAGTTCAGAATTGGACCGTAAATGCGCTCGTGAATATCAATTGAATTAAGATCGCGTAGAATTTGTTCAGCATCATATTTCTGATGTGGGCGGATGCGTTGTAATTGTTGCTGCACCTGCAAGGCTAAACTCAGCCAATCTTCTTGTGGCGAGAGTTGAAATTTAACGGGCAGGACATTGACTGTAGGTAGGGTCGAGCGGATGGCTTTAGAGCCAAGACGACGCATGAATGGAATGCCCACGACTAAATCAGCTTTGTCACTCATTTTGTAAAGATACAATAATGACAAAGCCATCATCATATCGGGAAGTGCGACTTTGTATTGTGTAGCAAGATCTTGAGTTTCTTTTAGAATACCTTGAGAAAAGCGTAATTGATGCTTAATAAATCGCGCTGTAGTTTTCGCTGCAGCATGATGAATACTGAGCGTGATGGGTGAAGGGAGATCTTCACAATAATGCTGCCAAAATTGTTGATCGGTCTTGAACTGTTGACTATTTTCATAAGCCAAACGCTCTTGAATTACCTCTTGTAAAGCAATAAAGGGAGAGGGTTTTGGTGTTTGTTGAGCAGCCATTTGCTGATAAATTTCAATAATCCGCTTGCTCAGATTAATTAAACTAAAGCCATCTAACATAATGTGATGATAACGCTGATACCAATAGATCGTGTCATGCGTGATAAATAGGACTTGGCGGTACAATTGCTGTTGATCTTGCTTTAACGATTTAGCATGTTCACGATCGGTCGGCATCCAATCCCACACTCGTTGCATTGCCTGTTTAGGTGGGAGATGGCGAAAATCAAACTCTTCAATCACCATTTGAGATTCAGGTTGCACGTGCAAAACAGCATGATCAGGCTGTGTAGAATAAGTTGCAGTCACGGATTCTGCTTCTGAAAGCCCCTGTTGAATCGCCTGCTTAAATTGGTGTAGATCAATGTTATTCGGCAGTTCCAAACAATGTGCGATCGCGTATAAATCTTCAATTTCGCTTAAATGGTCAGCAAGGAAAATGCCACGCTGCGTAGATAACAGCGGAAACTGCATTGGATAACTCGCATCATGATGAAGTACGTAGGATAATGGTTGATTCATGCTGCTACTCCCTTAAGCCTGCTGAAATGGATTGATTGAATGCCAATGCTTTTCGACATAGTCAATGCAAGCCCCACGGCTATCAGGACCAAACTGACTATCCCATCCTTGTGGTACAGGATGTGTTGCAGGCCATAAGCTATATTCACCGTGTTGATTTTTTAAGACTTGAAAAGGAAGTTGCTCATTATCAAATGGATTCAGATAGTTTTCTTGTAGCTGGCTCATGTTTGTTATCCTTACTGAGATGTTTTGATGAAAGAATGTTGTTTAAGGTTTGAAGTAAATCTTTGTGCCAATTGACAGGGTCATGCCCGCCGTAATAGCGATGAAATGAGGAGTGACTTCCATTTTGTTTTAAGTGCAGATCGAGTTGTTGCGAAAGCTTGTACATATCGGTTTCACAATGTCCTGAACTAATGTGAAATTGGGTTGGTGTCCAAGTCATTGACATACTGCTGTGCAGACAATGTCTAAAAAATAGGTTCTGCTGAGATGTTTGTTTAGAGATAAAATTTAAGTATTTTTGAGATTTTTCATTTGTTTTAGTCGATTGGTTTACAAGGTATTGATGATGACGACTTTGTAAAAATGGGCTATTTTTTAAATCAGACCACCAATAGGAACCCGACTGCGCCACTACATGCTGAAAGAAGTTGGGATATAACAAACTACTGTGTATCGCGCACAATCCACCTAAACTTTGCCCGATAATCGACGTTTGTTGGGTATCTATCCGCAGATCAAACTGTTGTAACCACGGAAGCAGTTCAGTAACCAACGCATGACTAAAATCATCATGACAACCATAGTCGTGCTGACGTTTTGCAGCATCAGAATGAATAAATACAAATGTGGCAGGAAAAATACTTTGTGACGCGGTTCGATCTGTTAGAAAGAGCAGCAAAGGCAGTTGTTCACTCCAAATCTGACCGTCTAAAAAAAGTAATACTGGCAAACTATGAGGTTGGTTTTGTTGATGATGGAGCGACGCTGTTGAAAAAAAATCGATTTGATATTGCGTTTTTAATCGATGGCTAAACCATGTTTTAGACTGAACATCTGGTAGATTATTGAGCTTTTCTACTTTGCTTGGTGTATGTGGATTTAGATGTAATTGATTGATCACACATGCAATTTGTCCTGAATAACGAGGATGTGCGCTCAATGGATCAGCTTGAGCAAAATGCTGTAACTGGCTCATCCACCATTTGCGACGTAACACCGCTTCATTTGTCATAGGTGGATCATCTTCAGTTTCAACAATCACATAACTGCCAAACCAGTCTTGAGGTAAATCAATTTCATAGACACAAACATCAGTGCCTTCGAGTTGATGAAATAGATTCCATTGTTGATAGATAGAAGGTGTTTGTGAGTAAATATCAATTAAGATATTGTTTTTATTTCCCTTTTTTTTCCAAATAAAGCTACATCGACTATTGCCATTATGGTGAGTAATGAGAGGGTTAGAGTATAGTTTTATTTGCTCCCACCACGTGCTTGAACCAACATTTTCTTGATTTAACAGTGAATGAGTAGGATGAAATTTTAGCTCCATCTAAAGTCCAAGTATTGGGAAATTTCCGCATCAATCTATCAGAATGATTATCAGTCGTAAATAATAATGATTATCATTATAATCAATTAAAAAACCGATAATAAATTTAAAACAATAAATATCAATAATATAGGTCTTAATTTAGATTGAATTTTAAACGAAACCATGAGGGTGCGACGTTATGCGTAATAAAATGCTATTGATAATAATGATAATTATTTGCGATTATTTTGCCTGACTTCATTTATGGTCAAAATGACTCGGAGTAATTTATGAGCTCTACCATCGTGGTAACAGGAGCCGCAAGAGGAATTGGAGCAGCAATTGCCCTGAAACTATTAGAACAAGGTTTTGATGTGATTGGCATTGATACCAACCCAGACTCCAAAAGTTGGGAGATCGAACAACAACTGCGTGCTGAACAGAAACGACATTGGCAAGCCGTAACTCAAGATATTACCCAATACGATCAGGTACAGAATTTACTTGAAGAGATTGTCCAGAAAAATACGGTGATTGGTTTAGTGAATGTAGCAGGTATTCTGAAAATGACATCGCTTTTAGGTGCCAAATTAGAAGACTGGCAACATTCACTTGCGGTCAATTTACAAGCACCAATTATGTTGAGCCAGTACATGGCAAAGCATTTGAGTGAGCAGGGTGGCGGCAGTATTGTCACTGTAAGTTCAAACAGTGCGCGTATGGCAAGAACGCAGTTGGGCATGTATGCCACCACCAAAGCAGCATTAAGTCATTTCAGCCGTAATTTGGGTTTGGAGGTTGCACCTTTTAACGTCAGGGTAAATGTAGTTTCACCAGGCTCAACATTGACGCAAATGCAGAAACAGTTATGGGAAGATGATCACCCCCCAGCGAGTATTTTAGATGGCGATTTATCTCAATTCCGTACAGGTATTCCCTTAAAACGTATGGCGCAACCCGAAGACATTGCCAATACCGTTGCATTTTTACTTTCAGATCAAGCCTCACAAATTACCATGCAGGAAATTGTGGTAGATGGTGGTGCAACGCTTGGTGTTTAACGCAATCGTTAATTTAAATAGTCATTAAAATCATTGGATTATGAAATAAAAAAGGAGAAGAGGGATGTCCATTCAACCCCCTTATTTTATTCAGCAAAATAATTTGACCGAAACTCAAATCGCCCTAGCTTCTGAGGTTTTACATTGTGGTGATAGACCGGCATTTTTATTTAGCACACCAGACTATGTATTGCATAGCAACCAAAAACTGGCGGATGTAAAGGTTGATTCACAGCAGAGTTTGTCCAATTGGCTGAGGCAAGCAAGATTACAATTACAAGACGCACTCCAGCAAGGTAATCCACATGCACTTTTGATGGGAGGGCTTCCATTTAGCAGTGCAGAAGATGTGAATTTGATGGTGATGCAACAGGCACAGTGCTATCAAAAAATTCTGTTTTCTACGCCAGATTATGATTTAAGCAACACATTCGATGGTTCAATTTATCTGCCGAGTGCTGATGCCTTTCAGAAATCGGTAGAGGGGCTAGTACACGCTTTAAAAAATAAAGAATTGGATAAAGCGGTTCTAGCCCGAATTTTACAATTAGATTTCGATCAAAAAATTGATATATCGAAACTATTTTATAATTTATCCAAACATAATCCAGATGGTTATAACTATGCAGTCGCACGGAATCCGAAGCAAGAGGGCTGGTTTTTGGGTGCAAGCCCAGAGTTATTAATCGCCAAGCAACAACAAAGAATTTGGAGTAAACCTGTTGCAGGTACTGCACCACGCAGTATAGATCCAGTGCAAGACCAGCACAATGCACAGCAATTGTTATCTTCTGAAAAAGATCAATATGAACATGCTTTAGTGATTGAAATGATTGCCGATCAACTCAGCCCATTTTGTAAAAATTTGCATGTTCCCAAGCAGCCAAGTTTGATTCGTACCAAACGTTTGTGGCATTTAGCGACACAAATAGAAGGGGTTTTGCAGGACGAACAAACACATGTATTCGATCTAGTAGAAAAGTTACATCCTACACCTGCGATTTGTGGTCAGCCCACTGCGTTGGCACGTACAAAAATTGCAGAGATTGAACCATTTAATCGAGAACTTTTTGCAGGAACGATGGGTTGGGCAGATGCCAAAGGCAATGGCGAATGGTCGGTGACTGTACGTTGTGCACGAGTATATGAGCAAACGGCTCGTCTTTTTGCAGGAGCAGGCATTGTTGTTGCTTCAGATCCATCTGCCGAATGTGCAGAAACAGCTGCAAAATTTAGAACAGTTCTTGATGGCTTTGGGCTGTCACCTGAACAGATTTCCATATAAGGATGAGAACAATGCCACAAACATATTTAGACGGTGCGGTCGCATATCCAGCAGAATTTGCACAAAAATATCGAGAAAAAGGCTACTGGATTGGACAGAATTTAAGTGAGTTTTTACATGAAGCCACTGAAAAATATGCCGATAATATTGCAATTTATTGTGCTGAGCAAAAAATTACTTATCGGCAGTTTAATTCTGCTGTTGATTGCTGCGTTGCTGGTTTATATCAACGTGGTTTGCGAAGTGGTGATAAAGCTGTTGTGCAATTGCCAAACCATCATGCCTTTTACATCATTTTTTTTGCACTTATTCGATTAGGTGCATTGCCAATTATGTCACTGCCAGCGCATCGATTTTCAGAAGTAAATAGTTTTTTTCAACAAACGGAAGCCAATGCATATTTTTGTGCTGATTTTGGTACACAAAAATTTGATTATCGTGCTTTGGCTCGGCAGTGCCAACAGTCCAATCCAAGCTTAAAACAGGTTTTTGTTTTAGGTGAAACAGCAGAGTTTGACTCCATCTCAGCGTTATATACATTGGAAATTCAAGACAATCCAGTGCAGCCCATAGTTAACCAAGCCAGTACAGCAGATCAAGTTGCATTTTTACAACTTTCGGGCGGAAGTACTGGAATTCCTAAATTAATTTCACGTACACATGATGACTATCTATATAGCGTGCGGGAAAGTGCCAAGATTTGTGAATTAAATCAGCACTCTAAATTATTAATGGTACTTCCTGCGGCACATAACTTTTCCATGAGTTCTGCGGGGGCATTAGGTATTTTCTATAGTGGTGGTGCAGTGGTTTTAGGTACAGATCCAAGCCCAGAAACTTCATTCGCTCTCATTAGAAAACATCAAGTCACAGATGCCTGTCTAGTTCCTGCTTTAGTGCGCCCATGGATGGATAAAGCCGCACGTGATCAAGATGATATCTTGTCGAGCTTGCACTGTTTGCAAGTGGGAGGTGCACGTCTGGCTGATGTAGTTGCGAACCGTCTTATAGATGAATTCAATGTAAATTTACAACAAGTCTTTGGAATGGCTGAAGGCTTGGTCAATTACACTCGCTTCGGTATGCACAAAGACCAAATCATCCATACGCAAGGTCTTAAAATTTCCGAAGACGATGAAATTCTTGTTTTAGATGAAGATGACCAACCTGTGGCTCAAGGTGAAGTTGGGCATTTGCTCACACGTGGACCCTATACCATTCGTGGCTATTATAAAGCGGAAGAACATAATGCTCGCTCATTTACCCCAGACGGCTTTTATCGAACGGGAGATCTCGTTCGTATTTTAGAAGATGGATGCATAGTGGTTGAAGGACGTTCTAAGGAACAGATTAATCGCGGTGGTGAAAAAATTGCTACTGAAGAAGTTGAGCAAGCTTTGATTACTCACCCACAAGTGCGATTGGTGGCATTAGTTGCCATGCCTGATGATGTACTGGGCGAAAAGAGCTGTGCTTTTGTTTCGTGGCAAGCGCAGCAAGATGATCCAAGTGAAATTCGCCGAGGCTTAAATTTACGTCAGTATCTCAAAGATTATGGTTTAGCACATTATAAAATTCCAGATCGAGTTGAATTTATTCAGCATTTTCCTTACACCGCTTTTGGGAAAATAGACAAAAAAACACTAGTGAAACAACTTTAAAACTTCTACATATCAATTAGGTCTAAACAATGAGTATCCCTAAAATCGCAAGTTATCCTATGCCACAGGCAGATGATTTTTTTAACAATAAAACCCGTTGGGCACTTGATCCTGAAAAGTCAGTTTTGCTGGTGCATGATATGCAGCAATATTTTTTAGATTTTTATGATCAATCACAAGCACCCATTCCTGAGTTGATTCAGCATACCAAAGCCTTGATAGAACAGGCTCGCGCGCTCAATATTCCAGTGGTTTATACCGCACAATTGGGGGATCAGACCCCAGAGCATCGCCAATTATTAACCGACTTTTGGGGCACAGGTTTAAAAGATGACCCAGAGCAGACCAAAATTCACGATGAATTAAGTCCTGTTGGCGAAGATATTGTGCTGACAAAATGGCGCTACAGTGCCTTTAAATTTTCTAATCTTGAGCAGCTTATGCAAGATTGGGAACGTGATCAACTCATGATTTGTGGCGTTTATGCTCATATTGGCTGTTTATTAAGTGCCGCAGAAGCTTTCATGCTGAATATTAAGCCCTTCTTAGTGGGGGATGCTTTGGCTGATTTTAGCCGTGAAGAGCATGATCTCGCCCTAAAATATGCAAGTACCCGTTGCGCGCAAGTGATGTCGACACATCAAGTGCTGACAGCATGGTCGAGCAGTCGCGAGAAAAAAGTTCATCCCTTATCTAAGGCTGGCATTTTACGTGCAGTGAGTGAGCAATTGCAGCTTCCTGCTGAAGAAATTCAATTGCAGGATGACTTGCTGCTCTTGGGTTTAGATTCGGTCAGATTAATGACCTTAGTGGGTGTATGGCAAGCCTATGGAAGCCGTGTCAGCTTTGAGGATTTAGCAGAGCAACCCACCTTAGATGCTTGGATCGAGAAAATTGCCGCTTAACGCATAGTAACAATAGAAAAACCGAGTGATTGTATATCACTCGGTTTTTTAATGACTTCTTAAATGTTTATTTAAAATTAACTGATGTTACGCAGTAACTCTAAAATTAAACTTTGGAGCTAGAAAAATGTGGATACGCAAAAACGTCATCCGCAACGTGTTTGAGGCAGGACTACTTTAGGTAGAAATGTTTCTGCGATGTATTTATCAATTTGCGGTGATCGACGAGTTTTGCGGATGACAATGGTTTTGCCTACTTTTGCCGAAACAAAAGTAGGTCGAGCCTGAGCAAGTCAAAGTATACTTTGACGAAGTGCAAGACGCAGTGGCTAATCCCAAATTTCAACTTTAGATGTAAGATCCCGTCGTGTAAGTTTAGCTTTTGCTTTTTTCAGCTATTTAATTTAAATCCAATGTGTAATATCAGAAATTAAATCGGATCACTGGTTTGGTCATCTGCATATTTTTGTTTCGCAGAGAATATGGAAAGTGCTGGACGTCGTGCAGTTTGAATCAAAGTAAATAGAAATACCGTAAATAAAGGGACGAGGATCGTACCAAACACCACACTGCCCAAAATACTCATGCCAATTTCATGACGACTATTGGCACCTGCACCTGTTGCCAAAGCAAGTGGAATAATACCTGCCCCAAAAGCCAATGACGTCATTAAAATAGGGCGAATCCGTAGTGTTAATGCTTGAAGTGCAGCTTGTGTGGCATTTTTATGTGCTAAATAGTTTTTCGAAGCAAACTCCACAATTAAAATCGCATTTTTACAAGATAATCCAATACCTGTAAGCAGAGCGATTTGGAAATAGACATCATTGGGTAAATTAAAGATCCATGCCACAATAATTGAACCTACAATTCCCAATGGCAAGCCTAATAAAATAATGAAAGGAATTTTCCAACTTTCGTAGAGTGTAGCTAAACATAAGAAAATAAAAGCAATGGATGCAATGTACAGATAAATGGCTTGATGACTAGATTGTAATTCTTGCAAGGATAAGCCACTCCAAGCAATATCAACATCTTGTTGTTGCTGAGCCAATGCTGTAATTTCCTGCATGGCTTGTCCAGAGCTATAACCCGCAGCAACATTCGCTTCCAATTCAATAGCGGGTAATCCCATAAAGCGATTAAGCACTTCTGGTGCACCCGTCCAATGTGATTCTGCAAAATAGGAGAAGGGAATCATGTCACCTGAACGATTACGCACATGCCATTGGTTTAAATCTTCGGGTTTAGAACGATATGGTGCATCGCCTTGTAAAATAATGGGTTTAATCCGTCCACGTTCTATAAAGTCATTTACATCGCTTCCGCCCCATGCCGTTGCTAGGGTACTGCGAATGACATCTGATTCTACATCCATAATTTTGACTTTATTCTGATCAATATTCACAAAGATTTCTGCTTTATTTTCAGGTACTAAAGGAGAGAGATGTTGAAAAGCCTTGTAATGCTGACTCATACTTTCCATTTGTTCAAACTTTTTACTCAAGTTCTCACGACCTTGCCCATTTAAATCACGTAACCATAGCGAAATCGCATCGGATTGACCTAAGCCTGAAACACTTGGTGGCAAACCAACCATTACTTTAGCTTCAAGATTTTTCTCTAAATCGGCTTGAATGCTTTTACGTAAAGCAAAAGCAGTTCGATGTTTCGAATCTCGAATATTCCAGTGTTTTAGAGAAACAAATACCAAACCTAAATGTGCGCCATTACCTGAAAAATTTTGCCCATTAACGACTAACACAGTGTTCACATTGTCTTTTTGTTGTGTCAGTAAATAGTCATTAATTTGTCGACCAATCGCTTGAGTTTGAGATAAAGAGGCACTGTTCTGCAAACTATATTGGATGGCAATTAAACCTTGATCCTCATTAGGAATGAAACTGGTGGGGAGGGCACGATATAGTATGGTTAAGACCAGACTAAGAAAAACAATAAATATGCAACTGCTCCATTTATATTGAATCAGGGCTTGTGCACATGTAGAAAAAAAGCCAGCAATATTTTGCATACTCTTATCAACCCAAATTTGCCACTTCTGTGGAGGTTTAGGAGGATGAGTCTTTCGTTTTTTTAATAATAAAGTACACAGAGAAGGGGTAATGGTAATAGCGACCAGTAACGATAGCAGCATGGAGGATGCCAATGTGATCGAAAACTGTCGATAAATGACGCCTGTAGAACCTGTGAAAAAACTCATGGGAATAAACACAGCGGTAAGTACCAGTGTAATTCCAATCAATGCTCCAGTAATTTGCTGCATTGATGCTAAACAAGCCTGTTTAATGTCCATGTCATGTTCATGAATGAGACGCTCGACGTTTTCTACCACCACAATGGTGTCATCAACCAATAAACCAATTGCCAGTACCAAAGCAAATAAGGTTAGAGTATTAATACTCATGCCCAGCAGATGCAGGACAATGAATGTGCCGCAAATCACGATTGGAACAGTAATGGTCGGGATCAGGGTTGCGCGCCAATTTTGTAAAAAGAGGTACATGACGATGACCACCAACAAAATCGCCTCGACTAAGGTCATGATGACTTGGCGAATGGATTCTTGAATAAATGGCGTGTTATCACGTGGATAAACCAGTTGGTACCCTTCAGGGAGATGCTGCTGAATTTGATTTATTTTTTCTTTGATCAGGGCTGCTGTTTCAATCGCATTAGCGGCAGGTGTAAGCGTAATGCCTAGACCTGCAGATGGGTAGCCATTTAAGGTGTTGATACTTTCATATTCTTCAGCACCTAACTCAATTTTTGCCACATCTTTTAAGTACACCAAACTGCCATCTGTGTTGGCTTTGATGACGACTGACTTAAAATCATCAATAGTTTTTAAGCGCGAACCTGCGGTGACTTTGGCATAAATATTTTGCTCGGTCGATGATGGCATGGCACCAATTGAACCTGCGGCAATTTGTGTATTGTAATCATTCAACGCGCTTTCAATATCATCTGGAATGAGATGATAATTTTTCAGTTGGAGTGGATTGAGCCAAATACGCATGGCATAACCAGAACCAAAGACATCAACTTCACCTACACCTTGAATTTGCGAGAGCGGTTGTTCCAAGTGATTGACCATATAATCAGCGAGGTCAATGTTACTGGCACGTCCTGTTTGGTCATATAAACCAACAATAAGCAATAAATCACCTGTAGATTTCCAAATACCAACCCCTTGTCGTTGGACTTGTTCTGGCAATCGGCTTAATACCGCATTCATCTGATTTTGAACTTGAATTTGCGCTTGGTTTATGTCGGTTCCAATCTTGAAATAGATGTCGATACTGCTGCGACCAGAAGCTTGACTACTGGAGGTGTAATACAGTAGATCATCTAACCCTTTGATTTGTTGCTCTAAAATTTGCGTAACACTATGTTCTACGGTTTCGGCAGATGCACCACGATAAGTTGCACCGACACTTACACTGGGCGGAGCCAGATTTGGATAGCGTTCAATTGGCATTTTAAACATGGACAAAATGCCAATAAATAAAAGCATCAGTGCAAACACGGTAGCGAATATGGGGCGGGAAATAAAGAATTTGGATAGCATTTTCTTGTCATTTTCAATGGTTTGAGAATTAATAAAGATAATAACAATAATGGTAATCATTATCATTAAATTTATTAATTATGTTTGCATTAAGGAAGTATGATCTATAAGATACCGAAAAATTAAAGTGATAATCATTATCAATTTGTGATGACGTGGAGAACAAAGAATGGAATTGGTAAAAACAAGACTGGGGTTAGCTATTACAGTAACAATGTTTCTGGCAACGCAGGTATATGCTACAGATGCTAGTGTACAAACCGAACAACAGGTACAAACGCTAGAAACCCTTGTGCTGAGTGCATCATTAAAAGAACAGGATGTACAAAAAGCACCTGCGTCAATAAGTGTGATTACCAGTGAAGCAATTGAGCGTAGTGCAGCATTAAGCGTCGCTGATGTATTACAAAAAGAAGCAGGCGTATATAACTATAATACAGGACAAGACAAAATCATTATTCGTGGTATGCAAGATACTTCGGGTAGTTATACGCTCATATTGTTAAACGGAAAGCGTATGTCTTCATCAGGCGCAATGTGGCGTGGTAATGACTTTGACTGGAGTGCTATTCCATTAAACAGTATTAAGCGGATTGAAGTGATTCGTGGTCCAATGTCTTCATTATATGGTTCAGATGCTATGGGTGGTGTGATTAATATCATCACCAAAAAAGCTAAACCAGGTGAAATCACAGGTTCAGTGTTCGGACAGTTTAACCGCGCAGATAGTGGCGATGGTAAAAATCAATTCCGTTATGGTTTTAATTTAAATACAGGTATTACAGATCAACTCTCGTTACGCTTAACAGGTGATGCGTATCAACGTGATGCTTGGTACCGTGACGGTACAACTGCAAATGATGGTGCTTATTTCGTAGAGAAAGATACCAAAAATATTAATGGTACATTGACTTGGGATATCAATGATCAACAAGAGATTGATGTTGATGTGAACTATAGCAAAGACGACCGTCCTTTAACACAAGACCATGCGCGTGGTTCTCAAGAAATGCAGATGGAGCGTACTAATATTGGATTAACGCATCGAGGGAATTGGAGTTGGGGTAAGACTGAAGCCTATATCGGTAAAGAAACTGGCGAAATTTATGATTACGATACCGATTATGATGCTCCCAAAGCTCGTAACTACAAACAAGAGAATTCAATTGCGCGTGTCTTTACAAATTTTGATTGGTGGTTAAATAACACAACATTGGGTGCTGACTATAAAGACCAAGAAGTCACAGATACAGCAGGTTATCCAAGTACAGGTGGTACAGAACAAAAATCCTACGGCGTATTCTTGCAAAATGATACACACATTACGAATGATTTAACCCTTACGCTTGGTGGTCGTTATGATGATTTTGATAACTTTGATGGTAAAGCCACAGGAAAAGCTTATTTAGCATATGAACTGCTTGATGGCGTTGTGGTCAAAGGTGGTATTGGTCAAGCCTATAAAGTACCTGGTCCATATCAGTTAGATAATAATTATCGTTTCATCTCGTGTGGTGGAAGTTGCTACATTACTGGGAATTCAGATTTAAAACCTGAAGAAAGCACCAGTTACGAAGTTTCACTCTCGGTTAAACGTCCGCAATGGAATTTTGATGTAACAGCATTTAATAATAATATCGAAAACCTGATTGAACGTGTGACCAATAAGGCATCGACTGATCCAGTAAACTTTCCATATAAGTGGGACAATATTGCAAAAGCGAAGCTACGTGGGGTGGAACTAGCAGCAGGCTATAATTTCAATGATGATTTTGGTGTAAAAACCAATGCTACGTATTTAGACACTGAAAACAAAACCACGGGCAAAGAGTTGAATGAGCGCCCAGAATGGATGTGGAATACCTCAGTGTATTGGATGCCAGTAGAAGACTATAAAATTAATGTCGGTGCGAATTATATCGGTACACAAATGTTGAGCAATGGTAAAGAACTACCATCATATACAACGTATGATCTTGCATTTTCTACAAATCTAACACCAAGTGTGATTTTGGATTATGGCATTAAAAACATTACTGATATTGATTTAGAGGATGAAGATACAGGTTTTAATACCAAGTTGTACGGTCGTAACTACTTTATTAAAGCAACCTATAGTTTCTAAGCAATGCAGACCTATCATCTAAAAGGTGATAGGTCTTTTTTCATTATTCAAATAGCTTTGTTATATAAATGCATTTTTACCCACAATAATTCATGAGGCGGGTTCATCTGAGTTTATGCAGCAGCACGGTCATGCTGAATAAACGCTAAGGCAATTGCCCCGATTAAACCTGCTGAAGCAATCACTAAAAAATTTTGTTCTAATGGTAAATTCAGACTGACAATAACGCCAATAATCAATGGTGCAACAATCGCACCCAAACGCCCAACGCCTGTCGCCATTCCAACGCCTGTTGAACGAATTGACATTGGATAAAACTGACCACTATATGCATAAGCCACAATCTGAGCGCCTGTAGAACATGCTCCAATGGCAGCCACAACCAGATAAAGCAGTGTGCTATCCATTTTAATGGTCATTAAGTAAAGGAAAATACTGCCTAAAAAATACATGCTGATCAATACCCATTTAATATGGAAACGGTCAGCCAACCATCCACCAACTGCACAGCCCATCACAGCACCTAGATTTAAAGCGACTACAAAACTCAGTGCTGAACCTAGACTATAACCTGACATTGCCATCAATTTGGTGAGCCATGTACTTAAGGCATAAACCATAAATAAACCTGTGAAAAATGCGATCCAGAACATGAAAGTGCTGAGCATTCTGCCGTGGCTAAACAACTCTTTGATGGGTGCAGCACTGCTTTGATTGACTTCATTGAAATGTAACTGAGTCTCGGAGTGAATGATTAAATCAGGCTGAATTTTGACTAATGTTGTGTGAATTTCATCAAATTTTTGTTTTTTAACCAAATAGGCAAAGGACTCAGGCATATATTTTAAAATAAATGGAATTAAAAGCAGAGGAACGCCTGCGGCAAAAAAGACAATTTGCCAACCAAAACTTAAGATAAATTGTTTGCCAATCAATGCAGCCAAAATACCGCCAATGGCATATCCTGAGAACATCATTGTCGTCATGAAGCTACGAATTTTTTTAGGTGAGTATTCTGTCATTTGCGCAACAATGTTTGGCATGACGCCCCCAATGCCTAAACCTGCAATAAATCGCATAATGCTGAAACTGACAGGATCTTTACATAAGCCTGCTGCAGCGGTAAAAAAACTGAAAATAAAGACACAAATGGAAATAGCCCACTTCCGCCCAATTTTTTCAGACAGTGTGCCAAAGAAAATTGCACCAAACATCATGCCAAACAAGGCAGAGCTTGCCATAAAACCTGCTGTCGATGCTGTCACCCCCATTTCTTCCATGATTGATGGAATGGCTGCTCCAGATACAGCAATATCATAACCATCAATAATAATGATTAGGAAACACCATAAAAGTACTTTTAGGTGGAAAGGGTTGAACTTCGCATTATCTATGGTTTTTTGTACATCTATGTACTGCATTTTTGATCTCCTTGATCAAATGAAATATGTCACTATATTTACCTATAATTGAAATTCTTTAGGTGTTTTTGATTGTTTTAAACTGCGATAAATACCATGTTAAATGTATTTATTAAAAAATATTTGTCAATATATTTACTTATTATTTTTTAATTTCTATTTTATATATTTGATTTTATTCATTATATTTTATTTTTAAATTTGGTTTAATTATATATCTGAATAATTTTCTATTTTTTCGAATAAAACAAGGTGTTGACATATATGACAATATATTGATATAAATATTTCATTGCTTAGCATTGGTACTCATTTTTTATTGATGTGGTTTGCGATGTTTGGGCTACACAGGGAATTATTGAACGAAGGGAAAATCATGTCTAAATTTGAACAGGGAATGTATCAGGGAGCAGCTAACTATCAGGCATTAACTCCGCTCAGTTTGCTAGAACGCGCACGTGATGTTTATGCAGATCAAATTGCTGTGATTGATGGCGAGCGTCGTTTTACATGGAAGCAGTACACAGAGCGCTGTTTTCAATTGGCAAGAGCTTTAATTCATGCGGGTGTTAAAAAAGAAGATACGGTTTCATTTTTTGTGACCAATCGCCCTGCCATGCTTGAAGCGCAGTTTGGTGTGCCTTTATCTGGTGGGGTGATTAACACCCTGAATATTCGATTGGATGTGAACACAGTTGCTTATATTTTGCAGCATTCAGAAAGCAAAATTATTGTGGTGGAAGACCAGTTTATTGAGCTGATTCGTGAGGCAGTTAAGCTGTCTGAGCGAGAGATTCAGATTATTCAGGTGCTTGATGATGTTGCAAAGGCGGATTTAAGAGCAGAAGAAATTGACTACGAAACCTTTATAGCACAAGCACCAGAGCAGATTGAGGTGCATTTTCCTGAAAATGAAATGAATGCTGTTGCACTGAGTTATACCTCAGGCACTACAGGTAAGCCAAAAGGGGTGATTTATCATCATCGTGGTGCATATTTAAATGCACTAGGTGCGGTGATTTATGCGGGTTTTAATCAGGTTGCTCGTCCAGTGTATTTATGGACATTGCCTGTGTTTCACTGTAATGGCTGGTGTCATGTCTGGGCACTTGCAGCAGTAGGCGGCACACATGTTTGTTTAAGAAAAGTAGTTGCAGAAGATATTTATACCTTGATTCAGGAACATGGTGTCACACATTTTAGTGGTGCCCCTGCGGTATTGGCAACTTTGGCAGAAAATAAACCTGAGCATTGGCAGCAGCCTGATCGTGAGATCACAGTGTGCTGTGCAGGTGCTCCGCCACCATTTTCAGTGCTGAAACAGACTGAAAAATTGGGTTTTAAAGTTTTGCATGTTTACGGTATGACAGAGCAGCACAGTGTTAATACGGTCTGTGAGCATCAGCCAGACTGGAAGACTTTGTCTGAAGATGAACGTTTACACAAGATGTGTCGCCAAGGCGTAATTACCACAGTGGGTGGGCGACTCAAAGTTGCAGATCATCAAACGGGTGAGCCTGTGCCTAAAGATGGTGTGACTATGGGTGAAATCATGTTTCAGGGCAATCTTGGCATGAAAGGTTATTTAAAGAATCCTGAAGCGACAGCCGAAGCATTTGCAAGTGATTGGTATCACTCAGGCGACCTTGCAGTTTGGCATGCAGATGGCTATATCGAAATCAAAGACCGTTTAAAAGACATCATTATTTCAGGTGGTGAAAATATTTCCTCGATTGAAGTGGAAGAAGCTTTACTGACACATCCTGCGGTGCATGAAGTAGCAGTCGTGGCAGTACCTGATGAAAAGTGGGGCGAGGTGCCTTGTGCGATTGTGCAATTACATCCTGAATATGTACAAACGACACGGGAAGAGCTGTTTGCTCACAGTAAAAAAATATTGGCAGGCTATAAAACACCAAAACATATTTTCTTTGAGGATGTAGAACGCACCTCTACTGGAAAGTTGCAAAAATTTAAATTGCGTCAACATGTTATTGAATTATTAAGTGGAAATTAAGTGTTGAATTTTGAACAGAATAATTTTGTCAAAATTTCAAATGATCGGAGTGTAAACATGCGTGGATTAAAAGATAAGGTTGTACTGATTACGGGTGCAGCAGGTGGAATCGGAACGAGTCTGGTACAGCGTTTTCTTGAGGAAGGGTCTAAAGTCGCTGCCTGTGATTTAAATGAACAGGGTTTGCAGCAGTTAAAAGAAAAGTTTGCACAATATGATGCACAGTTAATGCTGGTAAAGCTTGATATTACGGATCATGCGGCAGTGAGTGCGGCAGCGCAACAGATCAAAACACAGTTCAATCAAATAGATGTGCTTGTAAATAATGCAGGCTGGGATATTGCAAAACAGTTTGTTGATACTACACCAGATTTTTGGGAAAAAGTGGTGTCTATTAACCTGATGGGTCCATTAAATTTACAACATGTGGTAGTCCCTGAAATGGTGGCGAATGGCGGTGGTAAGATTATCAATATCTCATCCGATGCAGGTCGTGTAGGTTCATCAGGTGAGTCGGTTTACTCTGCATGTAAAGGTGGTATTATTTCATTCAGTAAAACACTTGCACGTGAAACAGCACGAAATAATGTGCGTGTAAATGTGGTTTGTCCTGGTCCTACAGATACGGCTTTATTACAGTCATTTACAGGTGATGGCGAGTTTGGTCAAAAAATTTATGATGGTTTAAAACGTGCAATTCCATTAAAGCGTCTGGGTCAACCTGAGGATATTCCGGGTGCAGTGGCTTTTCTGGCAAGCGATGATGCCAATTTTATTACAGGACAGGTTATTTCTGTATCTGGCGGCTTAACCATGCACGGTTAAGCGATTTAATTCATCAATTTTACGATAGAGATTTTACAAATGACAAATTACACCGATATTTTATATGAAGTTAAAGATGGCGTTGCACGCATCACTATTAATCGTCCAGAAAAGTACAACGCATTTCGTGGAAAAACCTGCGATGAACTGATAGATGCATTTCAACGCGCGGGTTGGGATAAATCCATTGGTGTGATTGTATTGACGGGTGTGGGTGAAAAAGCCTTCTGTACAGGTGGTGATCAGTCGGCACATGATGGTGGTTATGATGGTCGTGGCACGATTGGCTTACCTGTGGAAGAGCTTCAAACTATTATTCGTGATGTACCAAAACCTGTCATTGCTCGTGTGAATGGTTATGCTATTGGTGGCGGTAATGTATTGGTAACGTGTTGTGATTTGGCGATTGCGGCAGATTCTGCACAGTTTGGTCAGGTCGGTCCTAAAGTGGGTTCAGTCGATCCCGGTTTTGGTACCGCGTTGTTATCACGTGTGGTTGGTGAAAAACGTGCCCGTGAAATCTGGTTTATGTGCCGTCGCTATAAAGCTCAGGATGCTTTGGCAATGGGGCTGATTAATGCCGTTGTACCGATGGCGGATTTGGATGTCGAAGTTGATCTATGGTGTCGTGAACTGATGGAAAAAAGTCCGACAGCATTGGCAATTGCGAAAAAATCGTTTAATGCCGATTCAGAAAGTATCCGAGGGATCAGTGCAATGGGAATGCAGGCATTGGCATTATATTATGACTCTGCTGAATCTCAGGAAGGTGTAAAAGCATTCCTTGAAAAACGTAAGCCAGATTTTCGTCAGGACTTTTCTAAAAAAGGGGAATGACCTTGAGTGTAAAATTATCGGTGTTTTTGATGGGTTGAAAATTAAACATTTCAGCAACATTATGAAGTCACTCAATTGACTGATTTGCTAAGAAGGCACCTTTTGCATTGAAAGAGGTGCTGACAGCATTCCAATATGCAGAGAATTATGCACTGCAAAATGGCTTGGTATTTGAAGCTGAAAGTTTTAAGCAAGTGGTGCAGTCTGAGGATGCGCAGGAAGGTATGTAGGCATTTCTTGAGAAAAGAAAACCTGAGTTTACAGGACGTTAATCGTCCAAAATTTATGTAATAATTCGGCATATCACTTAAATTTATTACGCTTGAGATCGATATTCTCAAAATCTCAGTTGAAATTTAAGGGTTGCATGGGCATGCTAAGTGATACTGAATATGATGATTTGATATGATCAGCGTCTTAGTCAAAAGAACAGCATACTCTCCGATTTATTATATAGGCACAAAGATGAGTCAATTGATCATTCGAAATTGTAGAAAAAATACGAAGGAATTTATCTAATGCAAGAGGATCAAATTCCTGAGTTGGATCCAACTTTATCAGGCATTCATAACCGACTTTTTTTTAGATTGTTTCAGGCAGGAAACTTGCTTGATCGACAAAGCAGTAAAGAGCTTGGCATTTCACCTGTCAACTGGGCTGTTTTGGGTGCATTATCCCGTAAAAAAGTGATAGATGGTATGTCATTTTCAGATTTGACTGAGTATCTCAGTGTAAGTCGACAAAATTTGGATGGTGTACTCAAGCGACTGGAGCGTGATGACTATGTGGTGCGCTTTTCTGATGAGGTTGATCGCCGTGTCAAATTGGTCAAATTAACAGACAAAGGGCGCATATATTGGGATGGCTTGCAAGTGAAAATTTATGAATTTTACAGTCAGGCACTCAATGGTTTTATGTTTGATGACAAAGTGGCACTGGTTCATTTTATTAATAAGTTAAATCAGGGCATGAGTCAGGTTTCATTGAATGATCTGGATTAAATTGCGCTACAAAATACATTTTTAGTGGTCATTTTCTCATCTTTATCAATAGTTAAGGATGAGATTATGCAAGCATATGATGCTGATTTAGAATTATTTCGCGATACATTTAAACGGTTTTTACAAGAACACATCGCACCCTTTTATGAGCAATGGGAGCAAGATGGCTTAATGCCACGTACAGTATGGAACCAACTGGGTGAAAATGGCTTTTTATGCGTAGATATGCCTGAAGAATATGGCGGCTATGGTGTTCCGACTCAATATTCATTTATGTTGGTGGAAGAATCTGCTAAAGCAGGTTTTTGTGCATTGTCCACAGGTTTATTGTGTCATTCAGATATCGTTGCACCCTATCTGGAGAAAAAAGGCTCACATGAACAAAAGCACTATTGGCTGCCTAAAATGGCATCGGGTGAATGTGTGGGTGCAATAGCAATGTCAGAACCAGGGGCGGGTACAGATTTACAATCCATTCGCAGTACTGCTTTACGAGATGGTGAAGATTATATCTTAAATGGTTCAAAGACGTTTATTACCAATGGTCAGCATGCTGATCTGGTATTAACTGCGTGTAAAACTGATATGAAAGCAGGTGCGAAAGGTGTTTCATTGTTATTGGTGGACAGTCATTTGCAAGGCTTTCAAAAAGGCAATAATCTGAGCAAAATTGGCTTACATTCACAAGATACTTCAGAGCTGTTTTTTGACCATGTCAAAGTACCTAAGTCACAGTTACTCGGTGAGGAAGGGCAAGGTTTTGTTTATATGATGCAGGAGTTGCCACGTGAGCGTACAGTCATTGCTGCGCATTCAGTCGGTGCGATTCAGGGTGCATTGAATGTCACAATTGAATATGTACAACAACGTAAAGCTTTTGGTAGCAGTATTGATAAATTTCAAAATACCCGTTTTGTATTGGCACAGGCTCAGATTGACTTTTTGGCAACACAATCATTTTATCAGCGTAACCTGAATTTATACCAAGAGGGGTTGTTAAGTGTGGATGATGCTGCTGCATTAAAATGTTTTAGTACAGATATGCAAATGAAAATAGCCGATCAACTTCTACAATTATTTGGTGGTTATGGCTATATGACTGAATACCCAATCTCAAGATTTTTTGTAGATGCACGTGTTCAGAAAATTTACGGTGGAACCAATGAAATTATGAAAGAAATTGTCGCAAGAAAACTGGTCGGTAGAGTTTAATCGTTATGTTATAAGAAGCACCCTAAGAGGGTGCTTTTTGTTTTTAATATCATTATATTGACTTAATTTTAATAATTATTGCAAAAATAGTTGAAAAATTGTGCTAAAAATATTAAATATAGGTAAATATATTGATATATTAACCTTGATAGCACAGGACGCAAAGAATGGAACATTATCCTCATTTGGTAGCCCCGATTACAATCGCAGGAATTGATATCCCGAACCGTATGGTCATGGGTGCAATGCACACCCGTTTGGAAACATTAGATCGACCACATGAGCGCTTGGCGGCTTTTTATGCAACCCGTGCCAAAGGGGAAATTGGATTTATTTTAACAGGTGGATATTCTCCTGTGCCTGAAGGTGTTATGGACGAAGGCGGATTGTATTTAAATGATTCGACGCAATTGCTTGAACATCAAATCATTACACAAGCGGTCACTCAGACAGGTGGAAAAATTATTTTGCAGCTTTTACATGCAGGGCGTTATGCCAAAGTGGAAAACTGTGTTGCACCATCAGCAATAAAGGCACGTATTAATCAATTCAAGCCTAAAGCATTAAGTACAGAAGAGGTTTGGGCAACGATTGAAAGTTTTGCCCATAGCGCTGCTTTGGCACAGCAAGCAGGTTATGCAGGTGTGGAAATTATGGGCTCGGAAGGTTATTTGCTGAATGAGTTTACTTCTGCACTGACCAATCACCGTGAAGATGAATTTGGTGGTTCATTTGAAAATAGAATCCGTTTTTCACTTGAAATTATTAAAGCTGTAAAAGCGCGCGTTAGACAGCCGTTTATGGTGATCTATCGTATTTCCTGTATTGACTTGATGCAAGATGGTATGACTGCAGAGGAGATTGCTGAATTTTCCCGTCAGGTTGAGGCTGCGGGTGCTGATTTGATTAATACAGGTGTGGGATGGCATGAGTCTTCAGTACCCACTATTGCAGCAACAGTACCACGTGCAGCTTGGTCAGATGCAGTCAAAAATATTAAACAGGCAGTGAAAATTCCTGTCATGGCATCTAACCGTATTAATATACCTGAAATTGCAGAAGAATTGATTGCATCGGGTGCCTGTGATTTGGTTTCAATGGCGCGTCCTTTGTTGGCAGATCCTGATTTTGCACTGAAAACCCGTTTGGGCAAAGCAGAGGAAATTAATACCTGTATTGCATGTAATCAGGCGTGTCTGGATCGTATTTTTACAGATCGTACAGCTACCTGTCTCGTCAATCCCCGTGCTGGTCATGAAGTTGAATTTGATGAGCAACCTACGCAACAGCCACGAAATGTTGCGGTGATTGGAGCGGGTCCTGCAGGTTTAAGCTTTGCAATTAATGCTGCTGAACGTGGTCATCACGTGACCTTATATGAAGCTACAAGTCAGATTGGTGGTCAGTTAAATCTGGCAAAACAAGTGCCTGGGAAAAATGAATTTAATGAAATGCTGCGTTATTTTAATGTCTCACTAAAAAAAGCAGGTGTAACGCTACAGTTGAATACTCATGTTGAAGTTGATCTATTTGCACGGCAAAAATTTGATGACATTGTCATTGCAACAGGTGTCACGCCTCGCATCCCTGAAATTGAAGGGATCAATCATCCTAAAGTCGTGACTTATTTGGACGTCTTAAGCAAAGCTGTTCATGTTGGTGAAAAAGTTGCCATTATTGGTGCAGGCGGCATTGGTTTTGATACGGCTGAATTCTTGTTGGGTGACTGGGCAGAATCCCTTGATAAAAAGGTCTTCTTTAAAACATGGGGTGTGGATGCTCAAATTCAAAGTCAGGGTGGTTTGATAGAAGCACAACCGCATCAAGTCAGTAAAAAAGTCACGATGTTACAACGAAAAGCAGAATCTTTAGGACGACATTTAGGGAAGTCTACAGGTTGGATTTTAAAATCACGTTTGCGTCAGGCGGGAGTGAACATGATTGGGGGTGTCAGCTATGACAAGATTGATGATGCAGGATTACATTACACCCTAAATGGTCAGCAACATGTATTGGATGTAGATCATGTCATTTTATGTGCAGGGCAAAATTCAAATCGTACGCTCTATGATCAACTGAAATTAAGAAATCTAGATGTGCATATTATTGGGGGAGCAGATGTTGCCGCAGAGCTTGATGCACTAAGAGCGATTAATCAGGCAACACGTTTGGCTGTGCTGTTCTGATATTAATTATTAATCAATTTTTATAATTTGGGATGGGTATTTTAAAAGTATTCATCCTGTTGTCTTTTTAAGTTAAGGAAAAACCATGAAAGCAGTTACCGTTCGGGCATTTAGTGACAATAGTTCGGATCATCAATTTGAGGAGCAGCAGTTGACTCCATTGCAACAAGGGCAGGTACGTATTGCCATGAAAGCAACATCGGTTAATTACCCTGATTTGCTGATGATGTCAGGACAGTATCAATCTATTCCTGAATTTCCCTTTACACCGGGCATGGATGGTGCAGGCGTGATTGCGGAGCTTTCAGTCGATGTGAAACATCTGAAAGTTGGTGATCATATTTTAGTAAATGCTGAACATGGTTGTTATGCGCAGCAATTACAGGTCGATGCTGCAAAATGTCTCATTATTCCTGAAGATCTACCTTTTGCAGATGCAGCAGCCTTAGGCTTGGTTTATCAAACTGCATATTTTGCATTAGTGCATCGTGCTGATCTAAAAGCAGGTGAAACTGTTTTAGTTAATGGCGCAGGTGGTGGCATAGGTATGGCAACTGTGCAAATTGCTAAAGGTTTGGGTGCAAAGATTATTGCTGTGGTGCGTAATCAGGCTCAGGCAGATCTTGTTCAGCAAAGTGGTGCAGATCAGGTGGTTTTTGTAGCCGAAAACATCAGTAAAAACTGTATCCGTGATCAATTAAAAAATACGCAGATTGATATTTTAATTGATCCTGTTGGTGGTGCATTATTTGATGAGAGTTTGCGTGCGTTGTCATGGTGTGGTCGTGCGGTCATCGTTGGATTTGCAAGTGGTCAAATCCCTGTCATTAAAGCCAATTATGTATTGTTAAAGAATATTACGGTTACAGGCGTACAATGGACGAGTTATCAGAAGTTTAAACCTGAACTGGTACAACAAGCACATGAACATATTATTGAGTTATATCGCGCAGGTCATGTTCAGCCTTTGATTTGTGGTCGTTATCCTATTCAGGATTTTGCGCAGGCACTTGAGCAATTTAAGCTGAATAAGCAAGGAAAGATCATTATTGAGATTTAATCTTAATCAGGTGATCGTGAAAATTATTGGATAATGGGATGCCTGATCAATTATATCGGGCGTTTTTTTATTGAATTTTATTTTAAAATAAAAATAATCAAAGTTAGATGTTTTCACTACTGGTGTTTATTGTGGATTTTACATAAAAAATAAAAATATGATTTTTATATATTTAAATTTAAAAAATATTCCATTTGGTAAAATTATACTGTAAGTTACTAGAGGCTTGTTTAAATTTCATTCACTATGTGGTTGGGGTTTTTACAGCTATTTTATTGGATTAATAAAATATTGATATGCGTAATAATAGATAAAAATTCAAGGAATAGGAGAATATAAATGGATATTAGTGCAGCGGACATGTTAAAGCGCCTTTCTGTGCCTGTAAATCCAAAAACCCAAACAGAACTAGAGCAACGTTGGAATGGCATAAAAGCTTTGAAAGAGCTGGTTCAAAGTCAAGCGAAAAATGATTATGACATTGCTCTGGTGAATACTGCGGGAGGTGATCATGTTAAATAAAGATTTACTTAGCCTCTCTGTTACTGAATTAGCACAGCACATTCAAACACGAAAAATTAGCTCAGTTGATTTAACTAAACTGATGTTACAACATGCTCAAGATTGTAATGCGGAAATAAATGCTTATATTTCTTTTCGTACAGAAAAAGCCTTAGCTGAAGCGGCTCAAGCTGATGCAGAGATTGCGCAAGGGCAATATAAGGGCGTATTTCACGGTATCCCGATGGGTATTAAAGATAATATTTATCTTGGCGGTGAAGTCACGACTATGGCATCCAAAATTCATGCGAATTTTATTTCTGATGATGATGCAACTGTGATTGAAAAACTCAAAGCTGCTGGCGCCATTATTATTGGTAAATTAAATATGCACGAATATGCATGGGGAATTACCAATAATAGCCCTCATTTTGGTGCATGTCATAACCCTTGGAATGTAGAAAAGATTCCGGGTGGATCAAGTGGTGGTTCTGGTGCAGCTGTTGCGGCTGGAATGTCAACCATTACTTTAGGAACAGATACCGCAGGTTCAATACGAATACCGTCCTCTGCATGTGGTTTAGTTGGCTTAAAGCCAACGCATGGTCTTGTTGCAAAATATGGTTGCTTTCCATTGGCATGGACTTTAGATCATATTGGTCCAATGGCTAAAACAGTGACCGATGCTGCTGCAATGTTAAAAGTAATTGCTGGTTTTGATGTACGTGACCCAACATCTAAACATGTTGAAATACCAGACTATGTTGCGTTATTAGATCAAGATGTGAAAGGCAAAGTAATTGGAATCAACGAGGAGTATTTTTTTCATCAAGTTGATCATGAGATTGAAAATCTCATTCGTAAGCAATTAGAGCAGCTTGAGCAGCGTGGTGCGATCATTAAAACAGTTTCCATTCCTGCTTTGAAAAATGCTGAATATGCTGAATTAATTACAAGTTTGGCAGAAGCCGCAACGATTCATCATGAAGATTTACAAAAATGCCCTGATGATTTTGGTGATGACATTCGCTTATTATTTGAATTGGGAGAATTGCCGACGGCTGTTGAGTATTTGCAAGCTCAGCAATTAAGAAGAGAGTTAAAGCAGCAATTTACAGATATATTTAAAGAAATTGATGTACTTATTGCACCGACTTTACCTATTTTGCCTCCAGATATTGGCAGCGCTACTGCTAAAATGAATGGTGAAGATGTTGATTTATTAAATCATATTATTCGTTTTACAGGTCCAAGTAATTTAACGGGACTGCCTGCTTTAAGTATTCCTTGTGGTTTGATTGAAGGTTTACCTGTTGGATTGCAAATTATTGGACCAGCATTCCAAGAGCAGAAAGTGTTTAATATTGCTTTGGCGATTGAAGAGCAAACACAGTTTAATTATAAACAACCAACATTAGATCGAATATAGGTTTGAATTTATTCAACATCTACTTGAAGTAAAAAAGAAATAAAGTTTCGGCTTTATTTCTTTGATTTACACAACATATTTTCTTTAGATCAGCTTTGAATATTGGGTGGTGTTTCAAAAAGTATGCTGCCATTACACGAATCCATTGTTGATATAAAAGAACATTAAATCAAAGGCTTTGAAATGATTATTCAGCTTTTTTGAGAAGTTACAACTCCTCCTAAACCCTCGCCTAATCCGATGGCGTAAGCGGTAATTATTGACCTCAATACCCACAGTGAAAAACTTATCTATCAACTTACATTTTTTTTAAAGGTCGTAACAAAGCGATCCCAATTATCACTTGATATATAGGTATAGCTTACACCTAGCTGCTTTAATTTTAATTTAAGTCGTTTTACTGTGGTTAAATCTCGTTTACCCCATACATAAGCAACGATTTCACCTGTTTCTCGATGATGGGCGTAAATCAACCATTGTTTATTTTGCTTATTACCAACAAAAATCCAAAAATAATCTATTTCAAGGATTTCATAATGAGTTTGCCGTGCTTGAAGTTGATATTTTGATTGGCTGAGCATACGTAAAACCTTACCCATACTCACTCTTTCAACTTCGGCAATATCTCTGACACCACTGCCTCGCACTATCAGACGTAGTATTTTACTTTTGATACCAGAGTGACAACCTTGATCACTCAATGCATGATCATCGATAAATTGGCGTTTGCATATTTTGCATTTCCTTCTCGTATCAAATTCTTACCAGTCTTTCTTTCAGCATACTTTTGGGAACACCACCAATTTTATGGTTATAAAATATAGGCTGTCTTTGCGAAAATAAACAATGATTAAAAAATTTATGACATTTTTATCAATAAAATAATTTAAAAAAGTGAAGCAAGTTGCTACACATTTGAGTGTTTTTGATTTTTATATAGGGTTGTTTTATAAATTTAAATTGTCTATTAATGATCTATTAATTGTATTAAATAGTTGTAGTTTTAGAAAATATCAAATGTTAGAATACATCAATAGATAGAGAGGGATTTTACCCAATATTTTTATATTCTTTAATAGTTTAATAAAATCAACTGGATAAAATAAAGTCTTAAAACTTGAGTTATTTGTAAGTGTTAACTTATTGTTATATCTTTTATTTTCTCTATATTATAGTTCACTGCCATATAGGCAATTTAGAGAAACTAAATCAAAAATTTTAATATGCTCGTTTGCTTTTACAGATAGCAAATAAATCATAAATAATATGAAAATGTTTATGACTTTAAAAGTAGTTCAACTAAATTTCCTCATAAAATGTGGATAAAAAATATATTAATTATTACGATAAAATTCCAATATGTTATATAACTAAATCTTTATTTTAACTATTTAGGAACCATTATGGTTGATACAAAATTGCAATCTACAGTATTAATTTTAGGTGCTTCTCGAGGAATTGGTTTAGGGCTGGTTAAGCAATATCTTGAACGAGGTTGGCAAGTGATTGCAACAGAACGTACTCTTGCACCAGATACAAATTTAGCACTTTTGAAAAAAAATTTTGAAGCGCAATTAAGTATTTATCAACTTGATATTAACCAATCTGATGATCTAAAAAAATTATCTGAAAAATTAGATGATATTTCATTGGATATTTTATTGGTAAATGCAGGAGTAAGTGATGATCCTCAACAAACCGTTGGGCAAATTAGTACAGATGAGTTCACCCATTTAATGTTAACTAATGCTTTAAGTCCTTTACGTGCTATTGAAACTTTAGCACATTTAGTTAAAAAACAAGGCAGTATTGCAGTGATGTCATCTGCTTTAGGTAGTGTTTCTTTAAACACGGAAGGTGGCTTTGAGGTATATCGAGCAAGTAAAGCTGCATTAAATATGTTATTGCGTAGCTATGCAACTCGTGCAGGAAGTCAGCATAGTATTTTTGCATTAATGCCAGGATGGGTTCAAACAGATATGGGGGGAAGTAATGCACCTCTAAGTGTGCAAGAGAGTACAAGTGGATTGGTTAATACAATTGAGCAACATGCAGGGCAAGCAGGAATCTATTTTGTAGACTATCAAAATCAGCCAATTGCTTGGTAAATTTTGAATCATTTCATTAAAAATAAAGTTGAATCAAAATCATGATTTAAAGCGTTTAGGGCTTTAAACTCAACCCAGTTATATTTTTTTGGTCATTTCTAGAGTTAGCTAAAGTGCTAATTCTAGAAATTTTCTAGTTGGATCTGCCTTTTTAAATATTCCCTTAGTCGTGTTTTTTATCAATTATCGCTCGCGTACTGCACGCGCAAGACCCTGATAATCAGTATAATTAATTGTACGTGCAACAAAGCCAGATCCGAATGCTACATGCCATGCTTTATATTGATAACCGATGGGTTGCCATGAAAAAGAATTTGACCAATATTCGCCATTAGGTGGTGTATTAGGAAAAATATGCGTATCTAAAGTTGGCGCAGTTGAGTGAACAGTACAGTTTTTTGGTACTTTGCCTCCTTTTGGTATTTTTGTCATTTCGAGTTCATGATCTTGACCAAAATTTCTGCGCTCTCGTTCAGGTAAATTAATATCTCCTATTTTTCTCCAGCCCTGACTGCATTTACGAATAGTGACCAATTCTTTAATTTGAGGTAAACGCCAATTGGTTTTACCTGCAAAGCCACCCGCAGCATTGAGTTTTTTAATCGCATTTTCAGCGTCTTTAGAATCATGAAATATAAGTGGATCACCTGTACATGTAGAACCTGACCATGATTGCCCAATCGAACAGCGCATCCAAATTAATTTTGTGACAGGATCACGCCATTGTCCCGCAGCCATAAGTTGTTGATCTGTTTCTGCAAAACCCTGCATTGGAAGTGCTGAAAATACTGTCAATATACTGAAATATTTGAAAAGTTTGTTTTTTATTAAATAAAATACTTGTTGGGTCAAAGCATCCACCATTTTTCTCATTCAATTTTATACATTTCCATTTTGAGTTGTTAATGTATTTTATGTTAGGCATGAAGAAGTTTTAAACAAAGATTTCGATGTGGACTATCGCTTGGCAGCAATTCTAATAAGCGTTGAGCAGCATCAATTCTTTCTGGAATTTTACTCATTATACGCAGTAATTGGTTAATATCTTGCATTTGATAAATTAAATGACTTAAACGCGCATCAAAACAATCACGCCATGTGCTCAGAAATGGGCTTTCGGATTTACTTAAAAAACTACCTTTATATAGTGAAAATGTACTGGCAAGAAATCCTGCATCTAAAGATTGCTCTGCGCGTATAAAATCAGTTTGAATTTCACAAGTCAACTTATAAGGTCGAGACAAAATACAATTGGGCAATAATGTTCTCAGTTGAGACATTTCTGCTTTTAAGGTTTTTTCACTGACATTACGATCACCGTATAAAATATAATGTAGTTCATTCAAAGCAATGCCTTGAGGATGAAGTGCTAAAATACATAAAATTTCAATTTGACGATGTGTAAGCGGTAAAATATGTTGATTAAATTGGACTTGTGGTGTGCCTAGTGCTTTAATATATAAGAAATTATTTTTTTCAATTTGAATGGCGCGTTTGACAAGTTCAGCACAGCGTTCTACAGCTAAAAGCCCTAAAGATGTATGTTTTTTATATTTGGTTGATAAGTTAATTACGCCATGAAATTCACCTGAAACAGAATCTAAAATAGGTGCTGCATAACATACCCAATCTTGTACGCTTTGCATTTGATTTTCATGTGAATAAACACAACTGGATACCTGATTGTTTAATGCTAGACCAATGGCATTTGTTCCCACAGCTTGAGTTGACCAATGTCCGCCTTCAACAAAATGTGCTTGTTCTGCTGATGATAACATTGGCTGACTACTCCATGTCCAGAGTAGTGTACCTTGATGGTCTGTTATTCCGATTGCCATGCCAGAATCTTCAGCAATTTTAAGTAAATCATGCTGATTATGTTGAATAGAACGACAAAATAGAGAAGGTTGATCACTCTGGTTGAGTGTAAGTAAGGGCGCTGCACTGACGGGATTAAGGTTGGTAAAATGTGTCGTTTGTAAAGGTTGCTGTGCATGTTGTATTTTGTTCGATAGATTCATATCATATTCCTTCATGATCGAGCTATATCAATTTAACACTCTGTATTTTTTATATTTATAAGAGTGTTATGTCCTGTTGTTACATCATTAACAGCATAGATTTTGAGCTGATCAATGATGTTAATTCGCTTATAAACATATCATTATTTTATTCTCAAATGGTAAAAAATTGTGATAAGAAATAGATTAAATGATAAAGCTTTTACAATATTCATTTAAAAACTTTCACGTGAAAATGGTCGTGGTACAGCTTCACCACGATATTGACGGTCAGCAAAGTAACTTGAACGAACCATAGGTGCACTCCAAATATTTTTAAAGCCCAATAATTGCCCATGCGTCTGATAATGTTCAAACTCGTTGAGTGATACAAAACGATGAATGGGTGCATGTGACTTAGAAGGCTGTAAATATTGTCCAATTGTCACATAATCGATTTGATGATCACTTAAGTCGTTGAGTAACACAATCACCTCAGCTTCAAGCTCACCGAGTCCAACCATTAAGCCGCATTTGGTCGCAATATCAGGTCGAAGCTGTTTAAATTTTCTGAGTAAGTCTAATGAATGCTGATAATCTGATCCTGGACGCATCGCGCGATACAGGCGTGGAACTGTTTCAATATTATGGTTAAACACGTCAGGTGGAGTTTCGCTTAAAATTTCTAAGGCAATGTCTAATCTGCCGCGAAAATCAGGCACTAAAATTTCAATGAGTGTCTCTGGACTGGTTTTACGGATTTCAGTAATACAATCTGCAAAATGTTGTGCGCCACCATCTTTCAAATCATCACGATCAACTGAAGTGATGACGACATATTTTAAATTGAGGTTTTTCACCGTTTCTGCCAAATGTTTTGGTTCATTGATATCTAAGGCACTTGGGCGACCATGTGCAACATCACAGAAAGGGCATCTGCGTGTACAAATGTCGCCCATAATCATAAACGTAGCTGTGCCACCACCAAAGCATTGTGGCAGGTTAGGACAAGCAGCTTCTTCACAGACAGTATGTAGTTTTTGCTGGCGCAATAAATCTTGAATACGCCGAATTTCATCAGGATGACTGATTTTAGTGCGAATCCACTCAGGTTTTTTAGGAATATGTTCTGTGGCAATAATTTTGACAGGAATACGTGCCATTTTATCTGCACCACGTAATTTTTGACCTGTTATGACTGAACGTTTTAAATCCATTTTAAATAGTCCATTAATTAAAATAATTAAATATAGAATGATATTTTATAATCTGTGTCAATTATATTTAAACTATTTTATTTATAAATAAATCGACACAAAATATTAATATTATAAAATAAAGGTTGGTTAAAGGTTTGTTTTGTTAAGATGATGAAAATTAAAAATTATTTAAAATATTTTTTGCTTTTTAAATGACTGTTTTTTAAATTTTTTTGAATAATTTATTTTTAAAATATTTTTAGTCTAATATTATTTTTAATGAAAATAATTTTATATTTATATACGGGTTTTTAAATACCATGATTTAAATTTAAAAATGATTTTTTAATTTTAAAAGTAGAAATTAAGGATAACAGATATGCAATTAACGGAAGAACAATTGCTCGCGGCATACAGAAGGATGCGAGATATTCGTGAGTTTGAAGACCGACTTCACGATGAAAATAATACAGGTGATATCCCGGGATTTATTCATCTTTACAGTGGTGAAGAGGCAGTTGCTGTAGGTATTTGTGAAAACCTGACGGACAAAGATTTTATCACTTCAACACATCGTGGACATGGGCATTGTATTGCCAAAGGTTGTGATATTCACGGCATGATGCTGGAAATTTTTGGTAAAGATGATGGGCTTTGTCGAGGTAAAGGCGGTTCGATGCATATTGCCGATTTGGACAAAGGCATGTTGGGTGCGAATGGGATTGTTGGTGGTGGTCCACCATTGGCAATAGGCGCTGCGTTGACAGCCAAAACCTTAAAAACAGGCGGCATAGGCTTGTCATTTACAGGTGATGGTGGTTCGAACCAAGGTTTGACCTTTGAAGCCATGAATATGGCAGTAGTACTCAAACTCCCTGTAATTTTTGTTTTTGAAAATAACGGTTTTGGTGAAGGTACAGCGCATGATTATGCCGTTGGCAGCAAAGATATTGCAGGACGTGCAGCCGCATTTGGTATGCCTGCAGAAAAAGTCGATGGGACTGATTTCTTTGCTGTGTATGACGTGGCGCAAAAAGCCATTCAACGTGCCCGCAATGGTGAAGGTCCAAGTGTGATCGAAACCATTACCAACCGTTTCTATGGTCACTTTGAGGGTGATCCAGGGTTGATTCGTTCAAAAGAAGAACTCGATTATGTCAAAGCGCATAAGGATCCTTTGAAAATTTTCCGTGAAAAAGTCAAAGGCAAAATTGATGAAGCCAAACTCGATGCAATAGATGCAGAAGCGAAAGCCAAAGTTGATGATGCAGTTGCCAAAGCACGTGCTGCTGATTATCCAGAAGTCTCCCAATTGACAACTGATGTTTATGTCTCTTACTAAAGGAATAGTAAAGCAATGCCAAATAAAAGTTATCGAAACGCAATTAAAGAAGCGATTGAATTAGAAATGCGCCGCGATCCTAGTGTGATCGTGGTCGGTGAAGATGTTCGTGGTGGTCATGGTGGTAAAAATACCGATGACAATAAACTCGAAGGTTTTGGTGGTGTACTTGGGGTAACCAAAGGACTTTGGACAGAGTTCGGTTCTGAGCGTGTGATTGATACCCCAATTACCGAATCTGCAATTATTGGGATGGCAGCAGGTGCAGCAGCTACAGGTTTACGTCCAGTCGCAGACTTGATGTTTATGGATTTCTACGGTGTGTGTCATGACATGTTGTATAACCAAGCTGCAAAATTTCGCTATATGTTTGGTGGAAAAGCCAAAGCGCCTATGGTCGTTCGTGGGATGATTGGTGCAGGTTTTTCTGCTGCGGCGCAACATTCTCAATCACCTTATAACGTCTTTGCCGCTGTACCGGGGCTAAAAGTTGTTGTGCCATCAAGTGCTTATGATGTGAAAGGTTTACTCATTCAAGCTATTCGTGATGACGATCCAGTAGTGTTCTGTGAACATAAACTTTTATATGACATTAAAGATGAAGTACCTGATGGTTCATATACCATTCCATTTGGTGTTGCAAATTACACACGTCAAGGCACAGATGTCACAATCATTGCGCTTAGTTTAATGGTACACCGTGCCAATGAAGTTGCAGATAAACTGGCAAAAGAAGGCATTTCGGTTGAAGTGGTCGATCCTCGCACTATTTCACCACTTGATGAAGACGGGATTTTGGAGTCAGTGGCTTCAACAGGTCGTGTGGTGATTGTCGATGAGTCTGCGGCTCGCTGTGGTTTTGGACACGATGTCGCGGCATTGATTGCGCAAAAAGGCTTTTATTATCTAAAAGCTCCTATCGAATTGGTGACACCACCACATTCACCTGTGCCATTTTCACCTGTATTGGAAAAAGAATGGTTACCAAGTGTAGAACGTATCGAACAGGCTGTACGTAAAACGTTGGAGGCTTAGGATGAGCGAAATTAAAACCTTAGAAATCCCAAAATGGGGTTTGTCAATGGAAGAAGGTACCATCGCCCAATGGTTAATTGAAGAAGGTACGACTTTTAGCAAGGGTGATGAGATTTGTGAAATTGAAACCACAAAAATCGTCAATGTACTTGAAGCGCCATTCGACAGTACATTACGTAAGATTATTGCCAAAGCAGGTGATACTTTAATCGTTGGTGGCATTATTGCCATTTGTGCAGATAGCCAAGTGTCTGATACAGAAATCGAGGCGTTTGCACAATCTTTAGGTGGTTCAACAGCCTCAGTAAGTGAAACAAAATCTGTAGACGTTGTGACTGAAAAAGCGGCAGTCACAGCAGTTGAAACTAAAGTTCAGGCTGTGCCTGTACAAAATAGTGTGCCAAAAGCAACTAAACCTGTTGCGCAAGGTGGCTATTCAGTACCTACTACCTTGCAAGGTTATCAGCAAGTCGATGATATTTTCGCTACACCACATGCTTTGAAATTGGCTGAAAAACATAATGTTAATTTGGCACAGATCACAGGTTCTGGACGTGAAGGTCGGATTAGTGTCAAAGATATTCAGCTTGCTGTACGCACAGCAGGTGGGGCATGGGCAGATATTCGTCATCAGGCAGGTACGAAAGCTGCAAAATCTACCGCAGATGATAGTCATGTTCTGGCAACGCCTGTTGCACGTCGTTTGGCGCAACAGTGGGGTATTAACTTGCATGACTGCCGAGCTTCAGGTTCACGTGGTCGAGTATCGAAAGAAGATGTTGAAGCGGTTTATCAACGTGAAAACCCAACCATTGTGGAAACTGTAGGTTGTTCTGCATCAGCAATGCCTCAAGTGACAGCGATTCCAATGAATGGGATGCGTAAAGCCATTGCCTCACGCTTACAAGCTGCAAAACGTAATGCACCACATTTTCGCTTAACAGTCGATTTAAATGTCGATGCAGTTCAAGCTTTGCGTCAGCAAATTAATGCAACAGTCCCACAAGTTAAACTGTCAATAAATGACATGTTGATTAAAGCTGCTGCGGCAGCATTGATCAAAGTACCACAGGTCAATGTACAGTTTGATGAG
Source organism: Acinetobacter sp. R933-2 (assembly GCF_030325485.1). Lineage (NCBI taxonomy): Bacteria > Pseudomonadati > Pseudomonadota > Gammaproteobacteria > Moraxellales > Moraxellaceae > Acinetobacter > Acinetobacter sp. R933-2. The sequence continues at coordinate 79,414 of NZ_JACAIJ010000007.1, read as the reverse complement.
GAAAATCAGCAAATATTACAGTTCGATCAGGCGGATATTTCTGTTGCTGTCGCCATTGATAATGGTTTGATTACGCCCATCATTAAAGCGGCGAATACTAAATCTCTGGCGCAGATTTCAAATGATATGCGTGATCTATCAACACGTGCTAAGACAGGCAAACTTGCACCTGACGAGTTTCAGGGTGGTAGTTTTAGTATCTCAAACTTAGGGATGCTCGGCATTAAACAATTTGATGCGATCATTAACCCCCCACAAGGTGCAATTTTAGCATTGGGCGCAGCAGAAAAACGTGCAGTGGTTGAGGGGGATGCAATTGTCGTTCGTCAAATTGTCACAGCAACATTGTCATGTGACCATCGAGTGATTGATGGTGCATTGGGTGCAAAGTTCTTAGCAGCCTTTAAGCAGTTTGTTGAAAATCCTGCATTGATTTTGGTGTAGGAGAATAAAATGTCAGATACGCAATTTGATGTCATCGTCATTGGTGCGGGTCCGGGTGGGTATGTGGCTGCGATTCGCGCAGCCCAACTGGGCTTAAAAACAGCCATTGTTGAAGAAAAACATTTAGGTGGTATTTGTTTAAATTGGGGCTGTATTCCGACCAAAGCCTTGTTGAGTGGTGCAGCGATTGCTCAGCAACTTAAACATTCACAGCAATTTGGTTTTAATGTGACAGCCGTCGATTTTGATATCAAACAATTGGTGCAACATAGTCGTCAGGTGTCCAGTCAATTGGTTCAAGGCATTGGACAATTACTGAAAAAAAATCAAGTTACGGTTTTTACTGCTAGAGCGCAATTTATTGCCAAAGAACAACTTGAATTAACCGATGCTGATGGGAAAAAACAACAGATTTCAGCGCCACATATTATTGTGGCAACAGGCGCAAAAGCGGCAAATTTACCTCAAGTTCCTGTCGATGGTCAGTATGTTTGGAGCTACAAAGAAGCCTTAGTACCTGAAGAATTACCAAAATCTCTTTTGGTCATTGGCTCTGGTGCAATTGGCAGTGAATTTGCCAGTTTGTATCAAGACTTGGGTTGCGAGGTCACGCTCGTTGATATTGCCAAGCAAATTTTACCAAGTGAAGATGCAGAAGTAGCAAAGTATGTGCAAAAGCAGTTTGAACAGCAGGGTATGCAAGTTTTAACTGCATCAGCCGTTCAGAAAGTTGAAATAGCCAATGGGCAAGTTCAATGTCATGTTGAAACATCATCCGAAGTTAAAGTCATTACAGTGGATAAAGTCCTTTCTGCAATTGGTGTAAAACCCAATTCACAACATCTTGGTTTAGAAACTTTAGGCATTGAGTTTGAAAATGGTTTTATCAAAGTGGATCCATACTGCAAAACCAATGTAGTGGGTGTTTATGCCATTGGTGATGTTGCAGGCGCACCATGTTTGGCACATAAGGCGAGTCATGAAGCCATTTTATGTGTAGAAAAAATTGCAGGTGTTGCCAATGTGCATACTTTAGATCGCACACAGATACCTGCTTGTATTTTTACTCATCCACAAGTGGCGAGTATTGGCTTGACTGAACAAAAAGCTAAAGCTGCGGGATTAAACATTAATGTGGGTAAATTCCCATTACAAGCCAACGGTAAAGCTTTGGCTCTGGGCGATGCAGCAGGTTTTGTGAAAACTATTTTCAATCAAGAAACTGGCGAGTTACTCGGCGCACATATGGTGGGTCATGAAGTGACTGAACATATTCAAGGCTTTGCGATCGCGAAATATCTTGAAGCGACAGATGAAAGCTTAGCGCAGGTGATTTTCCCACATCCAACTTTGTCTGAAGCGATGCACGAATCTATTTTAGCGTCATTACAAAGAGTGATTCATATCTAAGGAGTAGAGCTATGCCAAGAGGATTACAGAATAAAGTTGCATTGATTACGGGTGCAGGACAGGGCATTGGTCGAGGGATTGCACTTCGATTAGCGCAAGAAGGTGTACATATTGCCTTGGTGGATTTGAATCAAGACAAATTAGATGCAGTTAAAAATGAAGTTGAAGCATTTGGTGTTAAAGCAACAACTTATATTGCAGATATTTCTGATTTAACTCAGATCAGCAATGCAATTGATGATGCAGAAGCAACGCTGAATGGTTTTGATATCATGATCAATAATGCAGGTATTGCCCAAGTAAAAGCTTTAGCTGAAGTGACTCCAGATGAGTTTCGTAAAATTACCGATATAAATATTGGTGGTGTGCTTTGGGGCATACAAGCTGCGGCAAATAAGTTCAAACAACGTCAACATGCTGGAAAAATCATTAATGCCTGCTCAATTGCAGGACATGAAGGTTTTGCTTTATTGGGTGTCTATTCTGCAACAAAGTTTGCTGTTCGGGCTTTAACTCAAGCTGCTGCAAAAGAGTATGCCAGTGCTGCTATTACGGTAAATAGTTATTGTCCGGGTGTGGTTGGCACAGATATGTGGGTTGAAATAGACCAACGTTTTTCTGAAATCACGGGTGCACCAGTCGGTGAAACTTATAAAAAATATGTTGAGGGGATTGCTTTGGGGCGTGCTGAAACCCCTGATGATGTTGCATCCTTAGTCGCTTTTTTAGCAAGTGAAGATGCCAATTACATGACAGGTCAGTCTATTTTGACGGATGGTGGAATGGTTTACCGTTAATATCAAATAGGGAATAACTCGATGAAAGCTGCTCGTTTTTATGAAAATGAAAGGTGTGAGTTGGCTGTATGCGATGTGGTAGATATTTTGATTTATTATTTAAAATAATACAGTGATGTATGGTTTTTAAGAGAATAGGTTGTTAAATTAAGCTATTGGGTAAGAGAAGATTTTACCCAATATTTTTTGACTCTTTAACACTTTAATAAAATCAATAAGTTATAGGTATGGCTTAAAACTTGGGTATTTTGATATTTTAGGTTTTAACTTACTGTTATATCTTTACTTTTTATGATATTGTCCCGTTCACTGCCATATAGGCAGCTTAGAAATCAGAATTAGCGCCATTGCCCGAAGTGCATGTGTTCACTGCCATATAGGCAGCTTAGAAAATCGGCAACTAATTCAAGTCCTGTCTCAATACGTTCACTGCCATATAGGCAGCTTAGAAAAAAGTCATGACTGTTTTATCTGCATCCAAAATGTTCACTGCCATATAGGCAGCTTAGAAATTTTGGTGTATCAAGTTTAGACCAAAGAACAAGTTCACTGCCATATAGGCAGCTTAGAAACCGCAGCGATTGTGGCAGGGGCTTCAATAATGTGTTCACTGCCATATAGGCAGCTTAGAAATATAGCCCTCTACCCCAATGACGCGCCTGAATGTTCACTGCCATATAGGCAGCTTAGAAATGAAAAACTCATTGAGTTACAGCCAATAGTACGTTCACTGCCATATAGGCAGCTTAGAAATATAGGGCATTATTAAACGATAAGAAAACAACGTTCACTGCCATATAGGCAGCTTAGAAATTCAAAAGTACAATCATCTTTAAATATTACATGTTCACTGCCATATAGGCAGCTTAGAAAAAACCGCACCGCATGTTTTCCCTGTACCTGTTGTTCACTGCCATATAGGCAGCTTAGAAACACTAACCCAAGCGGAAGGGTTTTGCATTGCAAGTTCACTGCCATATA
>NZ_JACAIJ010000007.1:0-75682 GCF_030325485.1 Acinetobacter sp. R933-2 | reverse complement strand
TAGGCAGCTTAGAAAACCCACATCAAGGTCAATACCAAACCCGACGTGTTCACTGCCATATAGGCAGCTTAGAAACATCTTCGTAGCTCATTGTCTAAGGTCTGGATGTTCACTGCCATATAGGCAGCTTAGAAAAAGAGAAGTTTAAGCGTACGATCACCCTGAGCGTTCACTGCCATATAGGCAGCTTAGAAAAACGAGGGCACGACAGCATACTTGGTCATCACGTTCACTGCCATATAGGCAGCTTAGAAATGCAATCTTCGTGATAGTTGGCGTTGCATCAAGTTCACTGCCATATAGGCAGCTTAGAAAAGTGAGACGGCGACATTTTTTGATTGAGATACGTTCACTGCCATATAGGCAGCTTAGAAAATATCGAGTGTTGTGTGAAAATGGGTGCAATTGTTCACTGCCATATAGGCAGCTTAGAAATATTTGTAGGGGTAAATTTTTACCCCTATAAAGTTCACTGCCATATAGGCAGCTTAGAAATAAAGAGCAACGTTTCCAATCTACAGAAATTCGTTCACTGCCATATAGGCAGCTTAGAAATGTAGCAGTCCAAGCATTTGCGTTATAGTCTGGTTCACTGCCATATAGGCAGCTTAGAAATTCAGACCTAATTACAGAGGAAAGTTCAACGCGTTCACTGCCATATAGGCAGCTTAGAAAACAAAACTAGGGATTGCTAATTATGAAAATGTGTTCACTGCCATATAGGCAGCTTAGAAATATTTTTGCAAACTCTAAATATTGGGTCTCTGGTTCACTGCCATATAGGCAGCTTAGAAATATTTTTGCAAACTCTAAATATTGGGTCTCTGGTTCACTGCCATATAGGCAGCTTAGAAATGCAAAGCCTATCTCAGCTTGAACGGCTGTATGTTCACTGCCATATAGGCAGCTTAGAAATTGACAGGATTAGGTATTGGATAATTAGATATGTTCACTGCCATATAGGCAGCTTAGAAACGAGCAATCACAGAATCAATCGTTTTAGAATTGTTCACTGCCATATAGGCAGCTTAGAAAATTGGGAGTTCACAAAGAATGATACAAGGTAAGTTCACTGCCATATAGGCAGCTTAGAAAACTGTCGGATCTCATGTCCTCGCCAATACTTAGTTCACTGCCATATAGGCAGCTTAGAAATCTATCTTATATAAAAACGTCTTTTGTCCCAAGTTCACTGCCATTATAGAAAGCATTTAATTTGCTTGTAAAACAGCCTTAATTTTTTCTATTCTGTAGAAATTATTTTTGAAAATATCATTGATGACTGAAGTTTTGACGCCAGTGATCGGGGGATGTGCCATATTTTTGCTTAAAAAGTCGGCGAAATAGAACGGTATTATTAAAACCCGTTGCTTCAGCTATTTTTTCAATTGAATAATCAGTAGATTCAAGAAGTTCAGCGGCAGATCTAAGCCTTTCATTATATAGTTAGTGAAACATTATCATTCTAATCTATAGCTAACACAGCTTCAAAAGCTAAGAGCAATGTTGAAGAATATTGCTCTTAGCTCCCGAAATAAGCTTCTGAAGATGCCTGATTAATCTTTATTTAATAATGTTGTGTTTGACGAGTTCCTGAATTTTGTCTTCATCAAAGTAGTGTGACAGTACTGAAAATGTATGTTGACCTAAAGTTGGAGGAGGTGATTGATATTCTACTGGTGTATCAGAAAGTTTAAGTGGTGAACCAATCATTTTAAAATTTTGATTCAATGGATGTGCTTGCTCAACGACCATATTTCGATGCTTTACTTGGGGTTCATCAAGTGCTTGAGCAATATTATTAATTAAACCAACAGGGACTTTGACTGCATTGATTTTTTCGACCCAATATGCTGCATCTTGGCTCATAAAGTGATTTTGCAAAGTTTCAGTCAAAGCTATTCGGTGTTTAACACGCAGCGCGTTCGTTTGAAAATCCATATTTTGATTTAAATCAGCACGATCAATTGCATGACATAAAGCTTTAAATTGTGAATCATTACCGCAGGCTAAAATAAAATGACTATTTTTAGCTTTAAAAACTTGATATGGCACAATATTTGGGTGGCTATTTCCTGTTCTTACTGGGGCGATATTTGAACTTAAATAGTTCATGCCCTGATTGGCTAACATACTGATTTGTACATCAAGCAAAGAAATATCAAGATGCTGTCCTATACCTGTTTTATTTCGTGCTAAAAGCGCGGCTTGAATCGCGATGGTTGCATATAAACCTGTAGTTAAGTCGGTAACAGCAACACCAACTTTTTGTGGACCACCTCCTGCTAAATCATCTTTTTCTCCTGTGATAGACATGAGTCCACCCAAACCTTGAATAATAAAATCATATCCAGGTTGTTCAGCACGAGGACCCGTTTGACCGAAACCTGTGATTGAACAATAAATTAATTTCGGATTGATTTTCTTTAAGCTTTCATAATCCAGACCATATTTTTTTAATGAATGCGTTTTAAAATTTTCAATCAAAATATCGCTATTTAGAACCATTTTTTGAATAATGTCTTGACCTTCAGGTTGAGCAATATCAACACATACAGAAAGTTTATTTCGATTTGCTGTCTGATAATATGCCGACTCTTGGGTATTTTCTCCCTGATCATCTTTCATCCAAGGTGGACCCCAGAAACGGGTGTCATCACCACGATCTGGATGTTCGATTTTAATCACCTCAGCGCCTAAATCTGCCAATATTTGGCTGCACCATGGACCTGCAAGAACTCGGCTTAAATCAAGAACTCTAATTCCTTCTAAAGCTCGCATAAAAAAACTCCGTATTTAAAAATTAAATAGCATCAGCGATGTCTAAAGCTAATTGTTTCAAAGGTGTTTCAAGATATTTGATGTATTCTTTTTCATTCCAAGAGCCACTTGGCACACTGGCATTTAGACTGTATGTGACTTGGGCTCCATCTTTGGATGGAATCGCAACTGCAATGGCTAAAATCTCTGAAGAGAAATCACCATGTGAAATAGAGAAACCATTTTTCTTATAAAAATCAGTATGTTTTTCTAAGTTTTTCTGGGTTTTTTCTATCTGTTCATGATCTCGCTCTGCAATATAATCCATAATAATTTTTTGGGTCTTCGTATCACTATTTGCAAAATAGGCACGTCCAATTGCTGTTTGTTCTAATGGAATTTGTGAACCTGCTTGTAAATTAACAGAAATTTTTGAAGGACTACGATGAGCAATTAAGTAGGTCATCATACCTGCCTGATGAATAGCAAGGTTGACTGAAACCTGATATTTTTCTGCAAATTCAAGCATTTGTGGGCTAATAAGCTTTACAACATCATATTGAGTAAATGCTGTATTGCTTAAAAGTACCGCCTCACGTCCAAGCAGATATTTTCCGTTTGAATCTTGAATAAGATAATTCATTGAAATTAAAGTAAAAATTAAGCGAGTTACAGTCGCTTTAGCCAAACCTGTTGCTTCACAAATTTGTTGATGAGACAAGGGCTCAGTAACGCCTGTAAAGCAGGACAGGACATTTAAACCTCGTGATAAAGAAATAATAAATCTTTGATCTTTCATTAATTCATCAATATTTTCAATTTTTTTTGACTGCATGGCTTTACATTCTCCAAAAATGATTTTAAAGTTGTTTTATAAAGTGAAACCATAGTTCCACAGAGTAAAACTGATAAATATAGATTATCAAAAAATGTACAGAAATCAAGAAATTTTTTGATTGAAGATATAAAAATAATGAAGAAATCGTTTTTTAATTTCTTGATTATTAAATCAGTTTTTTAAAAATGGAAAATATTGTTCTAGATTGAACATGGAGTAATAAAATGGAAAGTCATCCCCTTCGAAATCCGAATCAAAGCGCGACTAATTTTGAAGAGTATTTATATAGTGTTGTCTACTAAGATTGAATCTGGACGATCTAAATAGATATTCCTACGACTTAAAACAGCATATCAAACGAAAATATATTTAAAACTTAAGGACATTTTTTATGGCAAATTTTAATTGGGAAGATCCATTTCTAATCGAAAATCAATTGGATAGTGATGAGCGTCTGATCCGAGAAACCGCATATCAATACAGTCAAAATAAATTAAAACCGCGTGTATTGGAAAACTTCCGCCACGAAAAAACCGACAGTACGATTTTCCGTGAAATGGGTGAGTTGGGTTTACTTGGACCAACTATTCCCGCTGAATATGGTGGTGCAGGTTTAAATTATGTCAGCTACGGTTTGATTGCACGTGAAATCGAGCGTGTAGACTCTGGTTATCGTTCAATGGCAAGTGTACAAAGTTCATTGGTGATGGTTCCGATCAATGAATTTGGTACAGAGGCTCAAAAACAAAAATATTTACCTAAACTTGCAACAGGTGAATATATTGGTTGTTTTGGTCTGACAGAACCTGACTTTGGTTCAGATCCGGGCAATATGGCAGCAAGAGCTAAAAAAGTAGCAGGTGGTTATAGACTCACAGGCAATAAAATGTGGATCACCAACAGTCCAATCGCTGATGTTTTTGTTGTTTGGGCAAAAGAAGTGGATGAAGCAGGTCATGTAGGTGATATTCGTGGATTTATTTTAGAAAAAGGCTGGGAAGGTTTATCTGCGCCAACGATTCATGGCAAAGTAGGTTTGCGTGCTTCCATTACAGGTGAAATTGTGATGGATCAGGTCTTTGTTCCTGAGGAAAACGCCTTTCCTGATATTCGAGGTTTGCGTGGTCCATTCACTTGTTTGAACAGTGCTCGATACGGTATCGCGTGGGGAGCAATGGGAGCAGCAGAGTTTTGCTGGCATACTGCACGACAATATACACTTGACCGTAAACAATTTGGTCGTCCTTTGGCTGCAACACAATTAATTCAGAAAAAATTGGCAGATATGCAAACTGAAATTGCTTTAGGTTTACAGGTTGCTCTACGTTTTGGGCGTATGAAAGATGAGGGCATTGCTTCTGTTGAAGGAACTTCATTAATCAAACGTAATAATTGTGGGAAAGCCTTAGACATCGCGAGACAAGCACGAGATATGCTGGGCGGTAATGGGATTAATGATGAGTTTGGCGTTGCAAGACATTTAGTAAATCTTGAAGTGGTCAATACTTACGAAGGAACACATGATATACATGCACTGATTTTAGGGCGAGCACAAACTAATCTTGCGGCTTTTTAAACTGTAAAGTTTCGCTTAACGGGTTGGCATAAATAACAAGACTTTTATTTTATTCAGGTCGCCATTAAATCTTGTCTTTTAGGCATAGGTATCTACACATTTTATGTATAGATACCTAGGTGTCTTTAAGGTAGAAAGACGATCAAGAGTTTATTCAACTCGTAGCATTGAAAATATCACCCACATTATTTTGATATAAGCTTTAGTGTAAATTTGAGTTAAATCTTTGACGATATTCGCTAGGTGTTAGCCCAATAATTCGGTTGAAGACTTTTCTAAAGGCGCTTGGATCATTGTATCCAACTTCCCAAGAAATCCTGTCAATTGAAACCTGAGAATTTTGTAGCTTTTCACGAGCATGATCAACGCGCAAATGTTGACAATAATCAATACTTGTCATTCCTGTGGCTTTTTTAAAGCGTCTTAAGAAAGTTCTCTCTTCCATACACGCATATTTAGCTAAGTCAGATAAGTTAATTTGTTCGGTATAAACGTCTTGAAGCCATTTCTGAACTTTTAAAATAATGTCATCCCCATGATCGAATTTTGGAGAAAAAGCTCTGTAATAACTTTGTTGTCTCCCCGGTGGGTCTACCAATAAAATTTGTGCAGTTTTAAGCATCGTTGTTCGATCAAGATAGCGTTCAACGAGTTGTAGTCCTAAATCAACCCAAGCCATCACACCACCTGCTGTAATAATCTCTCCAGTATCTATAATCAATGGGTCAAGATCTAACTGGATGTGTGGAAAGCGTTTTTCAAATAACTCTTTATGTTGCCAATGCAAAGTAATCTTTTGGTTTTGTATAAGTCCAGTTTCACCCAGTAAAAATGCACCTGCACAAATAGATGCCAAAATAGCACCATTTAAGTTTTGTTGTCTTAACCAAGGAATATAGGTCTGTGCAAGTTGAATGGAAATAGGATCTGCTAGGCTAGGTGGCAGTATGATGATACTGGGTTCTGTATGAAGTTCAGGATATGTTTCATCAATTCGAATCACTTTTTGCGTTATACAATCAAATTTCCAATGACTGACTTTGAGTGTCGGAAACAGTGCATCCTGTTTATTTTTATTAGACAAATTAAAGAGATCAGTCAAACCAAGTACAGTAGCCATGTGAACTTCAGGATAAATAAGCAGACCAATTTCAACGATTCGCTTGAGATCTTTGGACATTTGTCGGTATCACCTTGAAGAATGTCGATATTGTCACTTGGTATATTGGGCTAAAAAGGACAAATTATCAACTCATGATATTAATTTTGACTAAGGAATGAGTTATGACAAAGCAAGCGATTTTGGTTATTGATCTACAAAATGAGTATTTACCTACTGGAAAATTACCTTTGGTCGGTATTGAAAATGCAGCAACCAACGCAGCAAAAATTATTGCAAATGCACGTGAAAATGACATTCAGGTGATTCATGTACAACATGTTTTTGCGCATGGAGAGATGCCTGTATTTGAACCAAATTCAAATGGTATAGAAATTCAAAAACAAGTTGCTCCTCTTGATCATGAAGTTGTCATTGTTAAAAATTACGTGAATTCATTTTTACAGACAAACTTAAAACAAGTTTTGCAAGAAAATGCAATTGAGGAATTGGTTATCATTGGAGCTATGAGTCATATGTGTATAGATGCTGCTGTGCGTGCAGCCTCTGATTTTGGTTATAAGGTCAAAGTTGTTCATGATGCTTGTGCAACACTAGATTTAGAATTTAATGGTCTCAAAGTTCCAGCAGCATATGCACACGCAACACTAATGGCAGCATTTCAATTTGCTTATGCTGCGGTTATTTCGACAGATGATTATCTTTCTTGATCTTATTTTGACATATACCCCTCACTTTGGGTTTTTAAGTGAGGGTGTTAAACATTGAAAATTTTGATAAATTTAAAATCATTTCACTTTTTTAAATGGTGCACAAATAAGAGATATAACATTTGATATTGAATATTAAGGTTGTGCCGCTTGTACGTTTAAACCACTCCATCTTTTAAAAGCACGTCTAAAATTGGTCGTATCATTGATTTGTAAATATTGAGAGATTTGCTCAGTTTTAAAACCATGAACTCGATATAGCAAAATAGCGGTATGTAACCGACTTTGATCAAGTTGTGCTTGAAAATGGGTCTGATGTTTTTTTAATTTTCGTTTTAAAGTTGCTGAGCTCATTTGGAAATATTCGGCTGTATGTTCTAATTGAATATTATTTTGAATATTCTGCATGAGATATTGATGTAATTGAAGTAAAAAACTACAGTGAATTTTTTGTTCAGTCATGTGTTGTAATGCTTGTTGATAGCAAATCATAGAAAGGGTTGCTGAGGCATTAGGTAAGGGATGATGACATAATTCACGTGATAAACTCATCATATTGATTGGGCGATTAAAACTTAAATCACTGCCTAAATGTGTCCAATATTGTTCAATATATTCAGGCTCAGAAAAGTTAAACTCAAATTTCCATGGTAATTTTTCTTGATAGAGTTGACGGCTTAAGGCTTGTACAGCACTCATTGAACTTTCAATTAAAAAACGATTTTCAAATTTATTTTCATCTAGCCAATATAAATGTAAATGTGTCGAGCTACGCATTATTCTTGGGCATAACCACGGAGAAACTAAGGAAAAAAACTCAATATAACGAGAAAATACTTCGTCCAGATGAGCTGCATATAATATAGATTTAATAGGATCATTAAAAGGTGTAGTTAAACTACGCTGACCAAATAAAAAACTGATATCTTGATTACGAAAGTATATTTCTGAATTTTTCAATACATGTTGCAGTTGTTGAACACTAATTTTTTTAGTGCCAGCAAAAATATCTTCTAAAAATATACCACTGCCACTCAGCAAACGGTGATGTTCAAGACCATGACTGATTGATAAATCAATCAAAATAGAAAGATGATCATGGGCGGGCAAATAAGCGTAGTCACATTCAAAACTCATGCTATAACTCGCTGTAATGAATGACCTTGTTTAGCTTTGACTAAATTTTGATTGAGTTCATAAAGAATATCTTTAACGCTATGATCAGGATGGACTTCACAGCAAGTTGTCATGGCTTTTAAAGGAATACGTACCGCATGTTGATGATGATAATATGCGCAAAAGCTGATGATTTGTTCTAATTGTAAAGCAATTTGTTCCGCATGTTTAAGTGAAGTATGAGGTAAAAGTATAATAAAGCGATCACCTGCAAAACGGCAGAGTAAGTCATCTGAACGTAAGTTTAAACTCAGTAATTGAGAAACATGTTGTAAGATTGCCGTTCCTTCATCAAAACCATGTTGTTGATTGATTTTATTAAAATTATGCATGTCAAATAAAACAACTGAAGATGAAAAGTTCTGTTGTTGCTGAGCTTCAATTGTTGCTTTTAACTGATTTTTAAAATAATGCGCATCTGCCAAAGGTGTTAGCGCATCAAATAAGCGATGATCTCGAAAAATCCGTTCACGTTTTTGTAGCTGTTTATTGATGGCTAGTTCTTCGATATGCCAAAAATAAATACCTATGGTCAATAAGCATAAACCAATAGGGAAAGGAATAGATTCTAACCACGCATCCCAAACCATTTCTTTAGGAATACGAATAAATTCATCTAAAAGATCCATCCACATATGGAAAAAAATAAAACATAAACCCAATAATATATAGTGAGTCACATAGCCTAAGCGACGACTTTTAATAATAAAAAAAATCCAAATACCAATAAAAATAGTTGCACCACCTTCACCAAAAATATCGACCCAATTCCATTCAGATATAGATTTATATTGACCAAGCCAAAGAAATATAAGCAGTACAAAGCTACAAATCATACTCAATACAGCAAAAGTCCAGCGATGATAAAACAGATATTTAGGCATATTTCATAATAATCACCAATTTGTGCCCAAGCTAAACAAATAAAGATGACAATTTTATGGCAAAGCTCATAGTCAAATGAGATCAGCGTATTTTTAGTTGAATCATGGATTTTAGGATGATTTTAAACAATGCTTGGTTTAAATAGAGAAAATCATCTCATTTTACTCAATCAGAGCAGGTCAAATAAGCTCATTTAAACTTTAAAACTGGCAAATAATTGAGAAATTTAAAGTTTATAAAATTTACTGTCATAGAGTATTCATCTTTGCTTTTTATTGTGCGTTCAAACCATGCCAATTTGGCTTGAGGGGAACAGTGATCATGCGACATAAAAAGAGTTATTTACCATATCCGAACAAAACACAATTTCAACTCAGTGCATTAGTTGTTGCGATGTTTAGTATGACGCATTTGCATGCAGAAGATCAGGCAATTGAATATGTTCAAGTCATTGGGCAAGTTGCCAGTATGGATCAAGCATTAAAAGAACAAAAACGTGCTGATCAAATTAGCAGTGTGGTACATGCTGATGGAATTGGACAATTACCAGATGATAATGCAGCAGAAGCATTACAACGGATTTCAGGTGTATCTATAGAGCGAGATCAAGGCGAAGGGCGTTTCGTTTCTGTTCGTGGTCTAGGTGCAGATTTAAATACAGTTACTATTAATGGAACTTTAGTTCCAGCACCTGAAAGTGATCGACGTGGAGTAGCACTTGATGTACTGCCTTCAGAATTAGTCCAATCATTGGCTGTCATTAAAACTTTAACGCCAGATTTAGATGCCAACTCTTTAGGTGGAACCGTACAAGTCGAAAGTTTATCAGCTTTTGATCATGATGGCTTATTTTATACAGGAACAATTGAGGGTAGCTATGAAGATAAACGAGAAAAATATAGCCCAAAAATTTCAGGGGCAATGAGTAATAAATTTAGTATTGGTGATGGTCAAGATAATTTAGGTGTTGCTGCTGCATTAAGTTATCAAAATCGTAAATTTGGCTCTGATAATGTCGAAACGGGTGGTTCATGGGATGGAAAAGCCTTAGAAGAAACCGCAATGCGTCAATATGATATTGAACGTGAGCGCATCGGCGCAGGACTAAATTTTGACTATCGACCTAATAGTGATGGAGAATATTATTTAAGAACATTATATAGTCGTTTTAAAGATACTGAGTCTCGTCAGGAAGTTGCGGCGACCTTTGCTGATCCTCAACGATCAGGACAACGTGGTGATGCCGAAGTTACTCGATCACTCAAAAGCCGTGAAGAAACACAGGAAATTCAATCTTTTGTCATAGGTGGCAAACAAAATTTAGCAAAAACATGGACTATTGAAGGGCAAGTCGGTTATAGCGAAGCTTCAGAAGAAAATCCCGGAGGAATTTCAGGCGCAAAATTTAAAGGCGACTTTGCGAATGTTGGTTTTGAAAGTAATCAAAAACCTGTCATCACAGCCGATCAAGATTTTTATAACGCAGAACAATATCAGTTAGATACAATCACTTGGGAAAAATCAAAAACCACAGACAAAGAATACAATGCGAAGTTGGATTTGTTAAAAGACTATATGTTGGCGAATTATGCTGCCACTTTAAAATTTGGTGGAAAAATAAGTCAACGTGAAAAAAATAATGATACTGAAGAGTGGAAATATAAGAAATTAACAGGTTCAAATGCTGACTTTAATCAAAATAGCCATTATGACTTAGGTCTGTTTGGTCCTACGATTGATGAAGGTTTAATAAAAGATAAAATTGCCGAGCTTGATCCAAAAAAATATCATGTTGCAGATAACTCTATCATTAATGATTTTAAATCGAATGAAGATATTCAAGCCGCTTATGTCATGAATACTATTGATTTAGATCGTTTACGTCTGATCGCAGGTTTACGTTACGAAAATACCAGATTTGAAGCTCAGGGTTTCGAATTTAATGATGAGGTCATTACTGCAACAAAATATAAGAATGATTATGACCATTGGCTACCCAGTTTACATTTGCGTTATCAACTCGCTGATGATGCTTATTTAAGAGCAGCATGGACAAATACGGTTGTGAGACCAAACTTTGCACAAAATGCACCAGGTATTTATATTGATGGTGATGAAGCTGAATTTGGGCAACCGATGCTTAAGCCTTTAGAAGCCTCCAATTTTGACTTAGGTCTAGAAAGATATTTTGGTAAATCCAGTATGGTCGGATTTTATGCATTTTATAAAAATATAGACAATTTTATTTATGCAACAGATCTGGCAGGAACAGGGCAATGGACTGATTTTGATGAAGCTTTGACCTATAAAAATGGTAAGAAAGCAAAGCTTTATGGCATGGAGTTTGCCTATTCACAAAAATTTGAACATTTAAAATCACCACTGAATGGTTTACTTATGGGTTTTAATACCACTTTAAGTAAGTCTGAAGCTAATATTGATGCCATGAAAGATGGAGAATTATTAAGCCGCCGTATTCATTTTCCGAGTCAGTCTAATGTTGTCGCAAATGCAATGCTAGGTTGGGAAAATGAAAATTTTGGGTTACGTCTTTCTGCACATTATAAATCTAATTCTTTGTTAGAGCTTGGAGATATTCATGCACCAGAAAAAGATATCTATAGTGATGATCAGGTTTTTTTAGATTTTAGCAGTCATGTAAATTTATCTAAAAATTTACAACTCAAATTTGATGTTCAGAATATAAGCAATGAAAATTATTATAACTATGCAGGTAGCAAAGCCTATAACGCCCAGTATGAGGAATATGGCACAGCCTATAAATTAGCGCTCACCTATAACTATTTTTAAATTTTTTTAAATAGCAAATTAAACACCACGTTGAAAGTAGTGCCTTTGAGATGACAAAGGCACACAAAAACTGCATCTTAAATTTGAGTATTCCTATGAATTGTTTGTCTTTTAAATTAACGACTTTAAGTACGTGTTTATTGATTTTAAGCGCATGTACACAGCACAATGTTGAAAATAAAAAACTTTTAACGCAACAAATCTCTGCTACAGCGATCAGCATTGATCAACCCGCACAAGAGCAAATACAGCTCCGTAAAATAGAAAATCAGGGCGTGAAAGTCGAAGATGTGCAGTGGTTAAATCTTCCAACATGGTCTGAAGTCGCGATGGTTGTGAGCAGTAAAAATAAAGGGCTTCAGTTTTTAGACCAGAAACAAAATGTTGTACATCAAATTGAAGGGCAATTTGGACGTTTTGACTATCGAGTTGGCTCAGAATATTTTTTATTTGCTGCAACAAACTTACAAAAACAGCAAATTGAATTATTCAATATGGATCTAAAAACTAAAGCATGGCATCCATCTGTTTTTATTCCAAAACGTGATTTTAAAGCCGAAGCTGTCTGTTTATATACAGACCAACAAGGTTTTAGCTTTGCATTTTTAGTGGGAGAAGAGGGTCTTGGTGAGCAATGGTTAATTGCCAATCAACAGCAAGTTTTACAACAACCACGTTTGGTACGCAAACTCAGCTTTCCTCCTGAAAGTAACTTTTGTAAGGTCAATGATGTTACTGCTGAGTTATTGATTAATGAGCCAAATGTAGGAGTTTGGGCATATCCTGCTCATTCAGAAGCAGATTTAACACGAAAAGCAGTAGATATGGTGAAGCCTTTTGGTTCAATTCAAAGTTCACCAGCAGCAATTGCGATCGTCGATGATCAAGTTGCAGTAATAGATGAAAAATATCCTTTAATTTATCGTTATCAAAAGCAAAATAATGAGTGGAAAGTACAACCAGCCTTGCAACTCGATACGCTAAAAGAAGCAAAAAGTTTAAGTGTTCAAAGTCATTTAACTCAGGGCAATGCACTCAATAAATCACTGCTTATTTTAGATGATAAATCAATAAAAATGGCAAATATTGATTGGGCAACTGAAAAGCAAACTGAGCAGAAAAACATAGTGACTATCGCTGTAGAAACACAAACAGATGTAGTCCCTAGCACGGGTGATGCAGCCGATGATCCTGCGATTTGGCACAATTTACAGCAACCTAGCCAATCAAGGATTTTGGCTACGGATAAACAAGGAGGTCTTCAAGTTTATGATTTATCAGGTAAAACCCTACAGTATTTAGCCGTAGGTCGCTTAAATAACGTTGATGTCAGATTTGGTTTTCGCTGGGGTAATCAAACCATTGATCTGGCTATTGCAACCAATCGTGATCATAACAGTTTACATCTTTTTGCTATTGAACCGATGACGGGGAAAGTTTCTGAATTGGGTCAGTTAGCGACAACATTGGATGATATTTATGGATTTTGCATGTATCAAGACCAACAGGGTGAGATTTATGCAATTCCAAATGACAAAAATGGCACATTCATTCAATACCAGATTAGTGCATTAAATAAAAAATTAAAAGCACAGGAAATTCAAAGATTTTCTGTAAAAACTCAACCTGAAGGTTGTGTCGTAGATGATCGTAATGGTCATATTTTTCTGGGTGAAGAAGATGTCGCTGTATGGGTAAAAGACCTTAATCCTCAAAAACAAACAGCCATGCAACAGGTCATCGCCGTTGGGGATATTTTACATGATGATATTGAAGGTTTAGGGCTTTATCACGGTAAAAATCAAACTTATCTCATCATTTCTAGTCAAGGGAATGATAGCTATGTGGTCGTAGAAGCCAAAGCTCCTTATGTAGTTCGTGGCGCGTTTCGTTTAGGGATAAATCCAGAAAAAGGGATAGATGCTGTATCAGAAACAGATGGTCTAGCAGTCAGTCCAAAAAACTTTTCGGGTATTTGGCAGGAAGGCATATTCGTTGTCCAAGATGGACGAAAACGCATGCCTGAAGCAAATCAAAACTATAAATATGTACCTTGGAGCAAAATTGCTCAAGCACTCAAACTGGACTAAATCTTTATACAAAATGAACTGATATGAAAAAGTTCATTTTAAAAATGAATACCTTACTTTTTTTAAAATGTCTTGATGCGATAACACAATCAAGACAATGTGGAGTTTTTTATGCAAGCAACAATGGATCAAATGTCAATTTGGATGTTAATTAGTCATGCAAGTTTATTGGTCAAGTTAGTCATGCTGATTTTGGTTTTAGCCTCATTTTATAGTTGGTATTTAATTATTCGGCATAGTTTACTTTTACATCGACAAGAACAGTTGTGGAAAGGCTTTGTTCATCACTTTAGGCAACAAAAAGATTTATATGTTTTACAACAAGATTTTCAACAACCCGAGCAGCAACAAGGTGTTATTGGTATATTTCAACATGGTTTTGATGAATATCAACAACTTAAAGTAGATAAACAACTCCAAGCAACTGATGTGATCGATGGTGTAGAACGTCGTTTACTCAGTAAAATTAGTGAAGAAGAAGAAAAGTTACAACAGAACTTAACGTTTTTAGCAACAGTGGGTTCAGTCAGTCCTTATATTGGTTTATTTGGTACAGTATGGGGAATTATGAATGCATTCATTGGCTTATCTACAGTTGAGCAAGCAACATTAAATACCGTAGCACCCGGTATTGCTGAAGCTTTAATTGCAACTGCGATTGGTTTATTTGCAGCGATTCCTGCTGTGATTGCTTATAACCGATTTTCAGCACGTGCAGAAAAGTTATCTGGTCGTTATTACGGTTTTGCAAATGAATTACAAACACGAATTTACCGCTTATTAGGGCGAAATACCAATTAAGGAGCGATAACATGATTAAGCGTCCTCAAAAATTAAAACTCAATGCTGAAATGAATGTCGTTCCTTATATTGATGTCATGTTAGTGCTCTTGGTGATTTTTATGGTGACTGCACCTATGTTGACGCAAGGTATTAAAATTGATTTACCTAAAGTATCTGCGGATGTCATACCTGCGTCACAACAACAGCATATTGTTACTTTATCCATTCAGGCTGATAGGCAATATTACTGGAATATTGGTTCAGAGCTCAATACGAAAAATATTACAGATCAAGCAGTTGATTTAAAAACAATGCAAAAAAAATTGATGCCTTTAATCCAAAAAGATCAAGCAATACAATTTTATATTCGTGCTGATCATCATGCAGACTATGAACTTGTGGCTCAAGCGATTGCCGTTTTACAAAAAAGTGGTGTGAGTCAGTTAGGTCTGGTGACTGAGGAGCCACAATGATGAATATAGTAGGATCTAAACGCGGTTTATATGATCATGGTATTGCACTCGCGATTACATTTGCAATGCACATGGGCATATTATTTTGGTTAACTACAGTAGAAATGACCAAGACTTTCATTGAACCTCAACCAAAAACCATACAGCTTAAGTTTGTGAAAATTCCATCTCCTGTGGAAGATAAAACAGAACTTTTACCTTCTTCACCCTCTAAAGTTAAAGAACCTACAAGAGAAACGCCTACAGCAACAGCATCAAAACCGATTCAAGCAAAAGAGCGGCAGGTACAAACACAGCAACAGACTCAATCACCCTCAAACTCAAAAAAACTGAATTCAGAGCAAGCAAAAGATCCTTTGGTTGAGACTCAACAAAAAGTTGCATTGACGACTCAAAAGACACAAATGACAGACAATACTGTTTTAGAAACAGCAAAATCTTATTCAGAAAAAATAACACAATCTATAACATCATCAGAAACTGTTTCAAAACAAGTGGAGAATAAAAAAGAATCAGAGGCAATACCGCAAGCACCACCCGTCAAAGATAACTTTGATGTTAAAAATTATCAGCCTATTGATAAAATCGCGCCAAGTTATCCTGAACAAGCTTTAGACCGAAAATTGGAAGGCGATTGTACTGTGATTTATAATGTCACAGACAAAGGGCGTGTTGAGAACCCGAAAGCACAAGATGACTGCCACCCTATGTTTATACGCCCATCGATTCAAGCTGCTCTTAATTTTAAATATCAGCCTAGACTTGTGGATGGTAAACCCACTCGTGTACAGAATGTTAAAAATACATTTCAATATCGTATTTCAAGTTAAAAAAGAGATTTGATTTTGAATAAAAAAACATTTTTGACAATGTAAATAGACCCAATGTACACAAACGTAAAATTACCTCCATCAACGGAGGTAAAAATACTCAAGTATGCTGTATCACTTAAATTTTAACGCCGATCAATAAACTCCATATAGCCACGACCTGTCATCTTTTGGTTTTTATAGCTGCCATGCCATTGATATGCAGTGACATATCCAGCACCCAGTCCGAAACAATAGGGTGTATCCACGGTGGCAAATATTTCCGCTACAGGCTGTTTCTGATGATGAATTTGCCAATAAAAGCTTTGGGGTGGAAAAATCTGATCACCATCTGGACTGGTCAGTGCTTGTTCAAAGTTTTTGGTGACTTTAAAAATAATCTCGCCGTCATATTGCAGGGATTGACCCTGAATATTGCGATAATAGGCACTGGTCAAAATCGGCTGCTGCTCATAGGCAATAAACACCAGCAAAATTTGTTCTTGTGCATTTAAATTGATGACCTGATAAGTAAAAATTTTCACAGGCAGTTGCACATGCTGGGTAATCCATGGCTGACGCAGTGTCGATGTCGCTACGGCATTCCAGTGTTCGAGTGTGCCCATTCCTTGAACTGCAACAGTCTTATCTTGTTGAATAATATGACCTTTATAGCAGATTAATTGGCTGAAATGACGGTATAAAGCACTGTGAGCAAACCAGGTTAATGCCTGTTGTGGTCTGAGTGTTAGCTCAACGATCAGATCATCCCGTGAGGTTTTGAGCAGATAATCATCACCTGAGCTGCTCAAACTTGACTGCTGACCAAAACTGATCGAAAAAGGTTCCTGACTAAAGCGCAGATCTTGCTGGATGGAATAGGTCTGATACGCTTCTTCGGTGGTGGACAGGGCAGTGCCATGTACCAGAGAAGCTGTATCTGCCTTGCCCAATGCAGACAGTCCGGCCTGTACATCTGTAATGGGGAAGCCGACATAACCAACAATGGCAGCAAATGACAGGTAACGATAGGGGGCAGGCAAATCTGGAATCATGATGCCATAGTGGGTACTGCGGTAAAATGGATGCTGCCCATGTGCATTCAAATTGGCTTGCTGAGGTAGATGTGGCTGACGTTCTGCGGTGACAGCACCCACCAACTGAGCCGCCAGTCGTGCAATGCCAGCATCTGTTTTTTCTTTGAATGTCTTGGGTTGTATTTGGCTATTGATCAGTTGCATTGCTCATTCACCTTTTTAGATATGCTGTAGAAACACAGCACATCTTGGCTGGTATGATGGTATCTGGGATCGTTTAACATTCATTAATTTTGTACTGTTTAGGCAGCATTTTTGCTTTGATTGTGACGACCAATATAATCGCTCAGAATCTGTGCAAGCTGTTCAGCATGACTGAGCATGACCCAATGGTTGGCATCAATTTCTGTATATTCAATATTTTCCACCCATTCACGCATACTTTCACTGATGGCACGTGGCACAAAAGGATCTTTGGTTAAAATCAGCATATGAGTGGGAATGGTGGTTTTCCGTGAAGAGGGCAGAAAAAGTGGTTTGATCATATTTTCACGATACAGAGCAATGCTGTGCAGTGCATCTTTCAGCATGGTTTTACTGACAGGCACCGTAGTTTTTTGCAACTGAGCGACAAATTTAGGCCATACCTTATACAGACCTGCACGCCAGCTTAGCTCAGGAATAACAGGCAGCTGGAAAAACACCATATAACTGGAACTGGTCATACGTTTGACTACATTGCTGTAGCCTTCGAAACTGTTTTTCTGAACTTCACGTCTAAACCACCAGCCAATCGCATCCAGACTGGGTGTCATGGCGGTATAGCTTGCAACCTGATCTTTTAGACGATCATCCAATATGCCTTCCCATGCCTGCAACGAACCCCAGTCATAGCTGACCAGATGAACCGCTTTATTCGGACTGGTGGCAGCAATAACCTGTTTTAAATCTTCAATCAGATAGTCACTGTGAAAGTGCTTTTGCCGAGCTGGAATATCTGACAAGCCTGTACCACGAACGTCATAGCTGACCACGTGAAACTGTTCAGATAATTTGTCTGCAAGTCGATCCCACACTTCAGCAGAATCCGGATAGCCATGCAGCAGGACAATGGTTTCCTGCTCAGGACTGGATTTACCCCATTCATAAACAGCGAGTTTTAATGGATTGACGTGAATAAATTGCAACGTTTTTGTTGTGGTATTCATTGGACTTACTCAATTAAAATGATGTTCAGGATGTGATTTGATGGTTAGCAATCACGCCTGCCGACTGGTTGATATAATTGACAGCCAGTTCAGTGGAACCTTCATGGTAGGGATGATAATCACGTTTAAAATAACGAAAAGACGTCTGGATAAACCACCATGGCGATGGGACAAAGTGTTGATTGGCTGCTTTTTGCCATTCTTTCCAGAAGCCCCATTTTAATAAGCCTTTTTGTGATTTTGGAAGTTCGGGGTCAGATTGTGCCAAATGGGTTGTACCTACAACCATCAATCCAGTAAAGATTGGAGCGAGTCCTGCCATGACTGTACTGCGCATGGCGTAACTGCCACTCAAATGCTGAAATAAATCAAAAGCTACGGTGCGGTGTTCAACTTCCTCAGCACTGTGCCATGTAAATAAGTCACTGACCACAGGATCACAACCGCGTGCTTCCCAGTGCGCTTTGGTCAGGACATATTGCCCTAATGCACAGGTATAATGTTCAGCCGCAGCGACAATTGCAATTCGAAACATCAGCCATTGTTTTTCCAGTGCTTTTGGAATTGTTATACCAAAAGGTTGATCTGCCAATGCAAAATCAAATATTTGGGCAGCACGGTTATAATGCTCCTCAATATCAACCCCATATTTCTGTAAATATTGTTCTATGGAAATTTTATGCGCCTGTGCATGAATAGCTTCCTGACGAATAAACACTTCCACATCTTTTTTAAGCTTTTCATCCGTAATATAAGGTAAAGCCTTATTGAACATCCGACAGAAGAAATATTCGCCACGTACTAAGGTAAAGCTGAAATGATTAACGGCATGACTGGCGATTGGGGACTGTGGAATCCAACGAAAAGGCGAAGGTGTCTGCCAATCAAACTGTACTTGTCTTGGAAACAGGGACCAGTCTGCTGTTGAGATTTGTCGTGGAATTATTTTCATTATCTTTCCTAATATTCAGATGATCTTTTAGAGAAGTCATTCATTCAAAGAGTGCTTTTTAATTGGTTCCAAAAAGGAACCTGACTTAAAAATAAAGTGCAAAAATTATACTGTCAATGAATAACAGAATAATATTCTGTAATTGTCCTGAATCGACAATAATTGTGCTTTTTAGGATAAGTAGACATTGGTATTTAAATTTAGGGTATGGGGAAGTTGTGACTTATTTTGATGACATTTTTAAAATATAGAAAATAAAAGTATTCGTATTTAAACTGATCAAAAGTGACCTAATGATAAATTGATGTGACTTAATGATAAATTCTAACTGTGCTTAATTTGTATTTTGCTATGAGTGAAGAGTCAATGGATGGCTCTATAACAATGACTCAGTATGGAGCAAATACACATGAACTTTCTCGATGATAGCCTATTCCCAGAAAACCAAGAAAAATTGGTGATTCAGGTTGCACCTTATGGTCCACAATGGCTGCCAACCGATTCTACTGATATTGCAGTGACCATGGATGCGCAGATTCAAAAGGCGGTAGATTGTTATAATGCTGGTGCGACGGTTCTGCATGTCCATGTACGTGAAGAAGATGGTAAAGGCTCGAAAAAACTCAGCAAATTTAACGAAATGTTGGGGCTTTTACGTCAGGCTGTGCCAGATATGGTACTTCAAGTTGGCGGATCAATTTCATTTGCGCCTGAGTCTGAGGGTGAAGCGGCGCAATGGCTCGACTATGACACACGTCATATGTTAGCTGAACTGGATCCAAAACCTGATCAAGTCACGATAGCCATCAACACCAGTCAAATGAACATCTGTGAAATGCTGACACCAGATGATGTGGTAGGGACTATTTTAGAAAAGCCTGAATATTTCAAAGCGTATTCAGAAATGGTGTCAGATGCTCGCCCATCATTCTTTATCGAACATTTAAAGCGTTTGCAGGCAGCACAGATTCAGCCACATTTTATGTTGGGTCATGTGCATCAATTAGAAACGGTTGAACGTTTGATTCGTAAAGGATTATACACAGGTCCACTCAATCTGAACTATGTGGCGATTGGCGGTGGTGCCGCAGGTCTTGATCCTTCAGATTTAATTGAATTTACCAAACGCTCACCAGCAGGTTCAATCCTGACGTATGAAAGCGCAATGCGTGCTGTGTTGCCAATCAATACCATTGCCATTGCCCTCGGTATGCATGTTCGTGTGGGAATTGAAGATACCTTGTGGGGACGTAAAGGCGAACGTATGACCTCGGTACAGCAAATTGAACAAACTGTGCGCATTGCCCGTGAATTGGACCGTGATATTGCAACAGGCAAAGAAGCCCGTGAAATCTACAAAATTGGTCAAAGCTATGACAATGCGGATGAAACGATTCGCCAATTGGGAATGGCACCAAACCGTAAAGCAGGACAGCGTGGCTTTACTGTACCGGGGCTGTAATTTTTAAAGCACTCAAAAACCAAACAATAAGGTTCATCGTGTGTTGCAGTCACCACGATGAACAACTGAAAAATATATATTTTATAAATGGATTTTAACAATGGACTTTCAAAATAAAGTTGTCCTTGTAACGGGCGTGGGTCCTGGATTAGGCAAAGCCTGTGCTGAGGCTTTTGCAAAAGCAGGTGCAAAACTGGTGATTTGTGATGTCAATCAGGATACGTTGCAAGAAACACAAAAAAGCGTTGAAAAATATGGCGCAGAATGCCTTGCAGTGCAATGTGATGTGTCATCAAGTGCAGAAGTCACAGCAATGTTTGAACAATTGGTTCAGCATTTTGGGACTTTAGATGTGTTGGTTAATAATGCTGCCATTACCCCAAACTCTGAATTAGATACTCAGCGTCGCAACAAACTTTATCGTTATATGTCTACGCCTGAGCCAAGAGAATCTTTGGGTTTTACAACTTCCATCAGTGATGAAGAATGGCATCGTTATTGGGGTGTTAATGTACATGGCGTGTTTTATTGCACTCGTGAAGCTTTGAAAATTATGGAACCCAAGCGTTCAGGAAAAATTGTCAATATTGCTTCTATTGCAGGACTTTCAAGTAAAAGTGCGCATAGCCCACATTATTGTGCAACCAAGGGCGCAGTTATTTCATTTACTAAATCAGTCGCTTATGAAGTGGCAGGCGCCAATATTTTTGTCAATGCAATGGCACCTGGCGGTGTGGCAACACCACGTTTTAATGAATATTTAGACAATATTGGTGAAGAAGCACGCAACCGCTTATGGCAGGGTGTGCCTTTGGGACGTTTTGGAACGGTTGAGGAGTATGCAGGTACAGTGCTGTACTTAAGTGGTGAGCATTATCTGGTCGGACAGGTGATCAGTCCAAATGGTGGTGGGGTGATTTAACCCCTGACACATCAATAATTTAAACCTTCAACCACTGCAATATATGACTGAAATGGAACGACTATGACTCAGACACCTAATTATAATGCCCTGCGTGCAGCAGGAATCTTTGATGAATCACTGGATGCATTGGCAGAATGGTCACCTGAATGGACTGAAAAATTTATGGTGTTGGTGCAGGACACACAACTCAATAATGTACTTGACCCTAAACTTGTGGCATTGATCCGTTTAAATATTGATGTGACTGCAACGCATTTATATGCTCCGGGTGTGCAGCGTCATATCCGTGAAGCACTGCGACTGGGCGCAACCCGTGCAGAAATTTTGGAAGTATTTAAACTCGCCAGTGTGGTGGGGATTCATGCTTGTGCGCTGGGCGTACCCATTTTGGAACAGGAACTGACGCATGCAGGACTTACAGATGAAGCAGTGCAAGCACCTGCAACGCCTGTATGTGATGCAGTATGTGCACAAGGCATGTTTAATCCATTATGGGAAACGATATATCGCTGGGATCCTGTTTATTTGGAAAATTTCCTGAAAATGGGTTTTGGGCTGTGGAAAGACGGCATTTTACCGCCATTATGGATTGAATTTTTATGTATTGCTGGTGATGCCACAGTCACACATATGTGGGCACATGGTACACAGCGTCATATAGAAGCTGCGTTGGCATTGGGTGCAACACGTGAGCAAATTTTAGAAGTGCTGAAGATTGTCAGTTTACAGGGCATTGAAGCCTGCGAAATGGCAGTTCCTATGCTGGATGAAATTTTGAAGGAAATATAGCGCTCATTTTTCTAAAACTGGAACTTTGGAAATGAGCACAGGGAACGAATAGGGATATTGAATAGATTAGGAGAGTACACGTGAGTGCTGTCAATGAAGGAACACCGATTGAAAGTTTGAACATCACAGCAGAAGAACAAAAAAAGACATTTCGTAAAGTGGCTTTACGATTGCTGCCATTTCTGTTTTTAGCATATGCCATTAATGCGATTGACCGTATTAATATTTCTTTTGCCAAATTAAGAATGTCAGAAGATTTACTGTTAAGTGATGCTGCCTATGGAATTGGTGCAGCAGCATTTTTTGTCGGTTATTTATTGTTTGAAATTCCAAGCAATATGTATATGCAAAAAGTCGGTACCCGTGCCACATTGACCAGAATCATGATTCTGTGGGGCATTGTCACCATGCTGATGAGCACAGTTGAAAGTGCAACCAGTTTTTATGTATTGCGCTTTTTATTGGGTGTTGCAGAAGCTGGATTTTTCCCAGGTGTGATCCTTTATCTGACCTATTGGTTTCCTGGTTCCTTGCGGGGACGTATTACTTCAGTCTTTTTTATGGCAGGTATTATTGCAGGTATTGTCAGTGGTCCGCTTGCAGGTTGGATCATGAGCAGTTTTCATGGATGGATGGGTTTAAAAGACTGGCAATCGCTGTTTGTGCTGGAAGGTATACCTGCGGTAATACTTGGTGTGATTGCTTGGTTTTGGCTAGTCGACCAACCTGAGAAAGCCAAATGGTTAAGTCCTCGTGAAAAACTGGTGATTCAAACAAGTTTGGCTGCTGAAAGCACCCATGTCACAAAAAGCAGCGTAGCTCTGAAACAATTATTATGTGATCCGCGTGTGTTGATGACAGGCTTTGTATTTTTCTGTATTTATTCGGGAACCAACACCGTTGCATATTGGATGCCAACCTTGATCAAGGAGTTTGGTATTCAGGATATCCGTCAGATTGGAATGATTTCAAGTTTACCTTATTTGACAGCTTTAGTGGCAATGTACATTTTAGGGCGCAGTTCAGATAAGTTTTTAGAACGTCGCTGGCATTTGGCAATCACCATGCTGGTAGGTGCAATCAGTTTCTGTTTACTCGGCTTTTTTCAGGATCAAATTGGCTTATCCATTGGTTTAATTACCCTTGGTGCGGCAGCATGTTTATCTGCTGTACCTCTATTCTGGACCATTCCACCTGCATATTTATCCAGTACTGCGGCAGCGGCAGGGATTGCATTGGTCAGTACCCTTGGGGGTATGGCAGCAGTACTCAGCCCGATTTTGGTTGGGGCAATCAAAACACAAACGGGCAGTATTTATATGGCATTTTCAGTCATCGCTGCATTGTTGGTGCTAGGTGCAATCACGCTTTTACTTGGAATTCCTGCACGTTTAATACGTGAGCGCAAAGTCTAAGTTTCTCTTCACAATTCAACTGAAAACAAAAAAATGCTCCCTTGAGACAAGGGGGCTTAGGACAGTCATATCTAAATGGAGCTGATATGGTGAATAAATTCACAGATTTAAACGGAATAAAAAAGCAGTCTCGGTATGCTCAATACCTTATAGCAAGTGTTTTGGCTGTTTCGATTGCTCAGATTAATGCTGTTCAGGCAGCAAGTGTTGATGTTTTTGATGATTGGAAATTTAAAACCAATACCACACTCAGCATGGGTACCAGTTGGAGTATGGAAAAGCCATCGGCATCGTTATTATTTGCACCCGATGCGAAAAAAATTGGTAAGGAAGGCAATAGCATCGATACCAATGGCGACAATGGTCGGCAGAATTTTAATCGCCATGATGTGATTTCACAGATTATTCGGGGGCTCACAGAAGCAAGTCTAAGTGATGGGAAACAAGGGGCTGTACTCAGTGCAAAATACTGGTACGACCATGCCTATGAAACTGGTCAGGGTGACTTTGAAGCCTTTGACGACCGTCAGTGGCCTGATTTGGCAAAGTTTAAAGGCATTGAATTATGGGATGCTTATTTGTGGAGAAAGTTTACGTTACCCAATGATCAGCCTTTAGAAATTAAGCTTGGTAAACAGGCTTTGAATTGGGGCAAATCCCGATTTTTCCAGCATGGTATCAACTCGGTCAATGCCATTGATGTTGCTGCTATGAACCGTCCGGGCGGAGATGCCAAAGAACGAGTAATTCCTGCTGAGATGCTGGCATTCAACTTAGGTTTAAATAAGAATTTACAGGTTGAAGGATTTTATCAATATAAATTTAGACCATCCGTGCTGGATGGTTGCGGTACATTCCTTCAGATTTCAGACTTTACTCCTGAAAGCTGTGGTCCGATCACCATCGCAGTTGTCGGAGATCGAACCACTGAAACAGCCATGCAAAGTGGCAGTTATATTCCACGTGGTGAAACTCAGTCAGCAAAAGATGGTGGGCAATATGGTATTGCATTGAAACAAACTTTTCCTGATATGAATAATCTGGAACTGGGTGTCTATTATGCCAATTATCATAGTCGTTTTTCAGCTTTTGAAGGCAAAGCCGCAACGGGTTTGGGTGCAAAATATTTTAATACAGCAAGCTATTATGCGGTTTATCCTGAAGATGTACGGATGTTTGCACTGAGCTTGAGTGCCAAGGTGGGAACGACTGCATGGTTTGCAGAGTTGAACCATAAACCAAATCAACCTTTGGGTTTTAATGGGACTGATCTTGTGCAGTTTCAGATTCTTGCACCCAACTCGCCTTTTACAGAGGCAGGTGTCCGCCCTGAGTTTGGTGCTCATGTTGATGGTTATGCACGTTTGCCTGTTTCACAATTGTCTGTGGGTGCAGCAGATGCTGTGACGGATGTTTTGGGTGCAAAAAATCTGACATGGATGGCTGAATTGGCGGTCAATCATATTGGCGATATTGATGGGCAGCGTTTTGGGCGCAGTAGTGCCTTTGGGCGCAGCGAGTTGTCCACAGGAGCCTATGATCCTGTTACGGGTGCGAATGCATGTATTTCAGCAGGCTCAGGTAATTTATCTGCCGAGGAGCTGAAAGATTTAAATCGTCAGTTCTGTAATGCCAAAGACGGTTTCTTCAGTGAGTGGTCTGCGGGCTATCGTTTAAGGGCGGCATTGAATTATCCTGATTTATTGGCTGAAACCACTGTCAGTCCAAGTCTGACTTTCCGACATGATGTGACAGGTTATGGACCAAACTTTCAGGAAAGTCAAATGGCGGTGGGAGTTGGTGTTACAGCAACCTATCAGAAAAAGTATTCGGCTGAAATTGCATATCAAAACTATTTTGGCAGTAATGAATTCAGCACGATTGATGACCGTGACTATGCCTCTATGGTGTTTAAGATGAACTTCTAAAATCGTACTGTCTAAGCATCAGATTGATGTTGTGTGGCGCACAGAATCATCAATCTGATTTTTATTTCCCCTAATTTTTCTCATTTTCACTTCACATTTGAAGTGAACAGATTCGTATTGTCCAAAAATTGATAGGTTTACATTATGCTTTCGCAGGCGCAAAAAAAAATTCAATTTCCTGAGCAGTTGTTCAGCATTCCATTATTTTTTATGTTGGCAATGATGGCGTTTTATTTCTCTAAAATTGAATATCTGCAAAATATGGGATTGGGTTTGCTGACGATTTCCATGCTGATTGGAATGCTATGTGGCAACCTGATGCCACAGAAAATGCATCTGACTTTGGACAGTGGCATGAGCTTTTGCAAACAGCGGCTGTTACGTATTGCGGTGGCATTTTATGGTTTTCGTTTAAGTATTCAGCAAATTCAGGCATTGGGTGTACAGGCTTTTGTGATTGATGTCATTCTCATTGCAACCACGATGGGTTTAGCGATTTGGATGGGCATCAAGCTCCTGAAAATGGAAAGGGAAACCGTCATTTTAATTGGGGCAGGTCATGCCATTTGTGGGGCAGCAGCTATTTTGGCGACCTCAGGTATTGTCAAAGCAAAAAATAATCAGGTTGCAATCGCGGTCAGTTGTATCGTGTTATTTGGCACCATTGGGATGTTTTTATATCCATGGCTATATCAATATATTCCACATGGCATGATGACTGATCGGGCATATGGTATTTTTACGGGGGCAACCTTACATGAAGTGGCTCAAGTGGTTGCTGCTGGTCAGGCGATGACACCGCAGGCTGCTGAAGCTGCCATCATTACCAAATTAATTCGGGTATTGTTATTGGCACCTTTTTTATTGATTCTGTGTTTTTGGCTGACCCGTCATCGTGCTGATGGTCAGTCAGCAGGCACAATAAAACCACCTGTTTTTGTCTTTGGCTTTATCGTCTGTATGTTGCTCAATTCGTGGATGACAATTCCCCAAGATCTTCATCAGATGATTGTATGGCTGGATGATTTGGCGCTGGCAACAGCAATGGTGGCATTGGGAGTCAGTGTACGTATTATTGATTTGAAAAAGGCAGGCATCAAGCCGATTTTACTTGCATTTGTATTATCTATACAGTTGATGTTTATGGGGGCTGTACTGAGTTTGATGTAAATTGATTGCTTAAATGTAGAACTTAAAAATATGTTGAGGATAGGGCATCTATTGGTCTTAAGATGTCCGATTTTTTTATAAAGTATGTTATAGCTGTCTCATGTAAAAATAAAATAGGAATACTCATCATAACGGGTTTTGCCAAGGATGCTGAATAGGTTTTTTGTATGAACAATAAAAATGCAAAAATGCAGGAAAAATCAATCCCTTTAGGTGCATTGGCAGTATTGCCGACTATACTTGAGGAGCATGGTATAGAGCCATGGGCGTTTTTTCGGCAGTTTGATATTGAGCAGTCTGATTTTAAGCAGAACCTGAAACCTCTGCCTTTACAGGTACATGGCAAAGTATTGCAGCTCGCCCGAGAAAAGTTGCAGTGTGACCATCTTGGACTGTTAATGGGGAAAAAAGCAAGTTTAGCCAATACAGGTCCATTGCGTTTTTTAGTGCTCAATGCAGCGACTTTGCGTGATGCTTTGCAAAGCTTATTTCACTATGGGCAGTTGTGGTACAAGGGATTGTTTTTATCCCTAAAAGAAGAACAAGGCTATGCCGGTATCCAAATGCGGATCGAGGGAGATGCACCCGATAAAGAGCAATTACAGACGGCTTATCTGGTTGCAACTGTTTCCATTATGGAAATGGTACTCGGAAAATCATGGCATCCGACTTTGGTTCGGATTTCTTATCCTAAACCCAAATCTGCACACCTCTATGAAAAGCTGTTTGGCTGTCCTGTGTGGTTCGGTCAATCTCAGCATGAATTATTATTTCCACAAAAAGAACTCGATCAACAGCGTTCAGGGCATGATAATCAACTGGATGATTTTTTACGGACACATTTAACAGCACTACATGATCATAAAAAAAATGATTTACAGATTCAGGTATGTCAGATGATAGAGGAATTACTGCCACATGGTGATTGCAGTATTGACCGAGTTTCAGAATATTTTTCAGTGCATCGTTTTACTTTGTATCGTTATCTGAGTCAGCAAAACACCAGTTTTGAAATGTTGCTGGAGCAGACCCGAAAAAATAAAGCCAAACAATTACTTGAAAACAGTGAGATGAGCATTTTAGAAATTGCACAATTGTTGGGTTATGAAGCTCAAGGTAATTTTTCACGAGCATTTAAACGTTGGTACGGCATTTCACCACGGACATGGCGTAAACAGCTTTTGGCAATTTAATTTCATTTTGGCTCCCGAAGGAACCAAAGTGACCTAAATAATCATCAATAAAGCATTTAAACTTCATTTGGGTAATTCAATCATCACCACACAACAGTTGTGTGACCCATGTGATTTTTTAAATGGGAATGATTCATCAGTCTTGCTGTTAAGATAAATCGAGCAAAGCTTCATGAATATTATTCACCATAAACTTGAGCATTGGACCAATTTCCTTGTCAATGCGTTCAGCTGAAAGCTGAAAATTTGGTGCACCACAGTTAAAGACAAACAGACCATGTTTGGTATTCAGTAAGGGTACAGCGACAGAGTTAATGTCTTTCTTCCATTCTCCTAAAGATACACAGTAGCCATGTTGCTCATAATCATGAAAAGCTTTTTGCAAACCTAAGTGAATTTCGCCCCACTGCTTGGGATGCTGCTTTTCCAATGCAGTCATTAAAACTTGCCGTTCAGGTTCAGGCGTTGCCGCCAAACAGGCACGTCCCATTGCACTACTATAAAGAGAGAGGGTTGAACCAATCTGACGACGCATCATGCTGTTGGTCTGAATGACATCCAGATACAACATATTCAAGCGGTCACGGGTTGCTAAAGCTACAGGTGCTTGCACTTGCAGGCTCATTTCCTGCATAAAGGGATGTGCTAAATTACGAATCACGATATTGGAAAGCGCAGCATAACCCAAAGCAAGCACACCAATATCAAGCATATATTTGGTGGTGTCTGGTAACTGTTTCAAATAGCCTAAGGTAACTAAGGTATACGTAATCCGTGCAATACTCGGTTTAGGTAATCCCGTAAGTTGTGCAAGCTCCTGATTACCCAAAACCTGTTTTTCAGCAGAAAAACACCGTAAAAGCTCAAAGCCGCGAGCAAGAGAAGCGATAAATTGCGGATTATTATCCCGATGTATATGTGAAATTGGGTCAAGCCGAATTTCTTCCAGATTAGGAATTTGAGTCATCTGTAAGCATGCTTTTTGAAATTTATTGCTATCTTATTTCGCTTTGCAAAATTAAGCTACCTGCATCGAGTGCTCTGTGTGATTATTTAGCACAATTTTTAATGACCATCGCAAGCCCTTGACCAACACCAATACATAAGCTGATCACAGCATATTTTTTGCCACTGCGTTGCAGCTCACGTGCAACTGTCAAAGCTAAACGCGCACCTGAACAACCAAGAGGATGACCAATCGCAATTGCACCGCCGTTTGGATTGACTCGAGGGTCATCAAAATCAATATCGAGACCTTTTAAACAGGACAATACTTGAGAGGCAAATGCCTCATTGATCTCAATAATATCCATGTCAGCTAAAGTTAAATCGGCACGTGTAAGTGCTTTTTTGATGGCTTCAATGGGGCCTGCACCCATAATGCTCGGTTCAATACCTGCGGCAGCGGCAGACAAAATTTTTGCTATCGGTTTTAAAGCATATTTTTGACCTGCATCTTCGGAACCAATCAGTAAAGCTGCTGCACCATCATTAATTCCCGATGCATTGCCTGCGGTGACCACACCACCTGCAAACAATGGTTTTAGTTTAGCCAATGCCTCTAAAGTTGAACTTGGACGCGGATGTTCATCTTCTTGAACCCATTTTGATGGCAGTTTTTTGCCTTGAGCCACTTCAATCGGCATAATTTCATCATCAAAAAATCCAGCTTCTTTGGCTTTTTGATATTTGGCTTGAGATTGTGCAGCAAAAGTATCCGCCTGCTCACGACTGATGCCAAATTTAACCGCAACATTATCGCCTGTTTCGGGCATGCTGTGCGCGCCGTATTGTTCGGTGATTTTTGGATTGGGAAAACGACTGCCAATGGTGGTATCAAATATTTTGAGATCACGACTAAAAGCACTTTCAGCTTTTGCCATCACAAAGGGTGCACGAGTCATACTTTCCACGCCACCTGCAATATATAGATCGCCTTCACCACAGCTAATGGCACGTGCTGAATCAATAATTGCCCCTAATCCACTGGCGCATAAACGATTCACTGTTTGACCTGGAACAGTGACGGGTAAACCTGCAAGTAAGCCTGCATGACGTGCCACGTTACGACAATCTTCACCTGCCTGATTGGTATTGCCTAAAATCACATCTTCAATTTCATGTCCTGAAAGTCCTGTTTTTTCAATCAGCTTTTGAATGACTAAACCTGCTAGATCATCAGGGCGAATGCTACTGAGTGCACCACCATGACGACCAATCGGTGAGCGAATACCATCGTAAATATAAGCATTTAACATGTTTAAAATCCTTTTAAGCTGGTGAAAATGTAAGTGGTAAATTCAGGGCAACACGACGTTGTAACCATGGGCTAGGGCGGTAACGTGGGTCAAAAGTAATAGTGCTTATACGCTGTAAGATCAGTAAAATTTTTTCTGCCCCTAAATGATCTCCCCATGCAATTGGACCCAATGGATAACCTAAGCCTAGCCGCACAGCGTCATTTATGTCGTCAACAGAAGCAATCTGTTGTTGGGCAATATCACAGCCGAGGTTAATGATCATGGCTAAAACTCGCTGTGCCACAAAACCTACACTTTCTTGAATGATGGTCAATGACGTTTGATCTGCACTGAAAATGGCATGTGCTGCTTCAGTAGATTCTGATGATGTGAGTAACGAAGGCATCAACGTACGGTGTTGGGTAAAATCATAGAGCATGTCAATTGCCACGCTCTTTGCAGGGTCAGTGGCATAACGCAGACAGGCATGTGTGGTGTCTTCACCATAACATGCCAAAATACATAAGCTCTCTGGATTTGGAATTTCCGCAGCATCTATGGCGATGTTTAAATCTATTAAATATTTTTCTAAAATTTGACGATCTTTCAGGAAGTCTGCACCAATCCATACTGTTGGAAAGTTTGCTGAGATATTGACCGATACGGTCGAGTCGATCGATTCATTTTCCTGCGCAGGATAAGTATAAAAACCTTGCTGTGTCTTTCGCCCGAGTGTGCCTGCTTCCAACATCTGACGGGTTAAAGGATTGGGCTTATAACGTGGCTCTTCATAGTATTGATGATAAATCGACTCCATCACAGGATGCGAAACATCCAAGCCTGTTAAATCAAGCAGTTCAAACGGTCCCATTTTAAAGCCTGCACCATCTCTTAAAATACGGTCGATATTTTCAAGAGTGCTAACATTTTCATTTAAAATTTTTAAGGCTTCGGTACCATAAGCACGCCCTGCATGATTAATAATAAAACCTGGTGTGTCTTTGGCAATGACTGCACGATGCCCGAGTTTTTCTGTGAGCAACTTTAATTGCTGAACAATGTTCGGTGCTGTTTTTAAACCACCAATCACTTCAGCAACTTTCATGAGTGGAACAGGATTAAAAAAATGTAATCCTGCCACACGTTCAGGCTGAGCACATTTGGCTGCAATACTGGTGATTGAAAGAGAGGATGTATTTGAAGCTAAAATGGTTTGTGCTGACACAAGACTTTCAAGTTCTTGAAATAGCTGTTGTTTGATTGTTAGATTTTCAACAATTGCTTCAATAATCAAATCACAATCTGCAAGTTCTGCTAATGCATTCGCAACAGACAGATGTTGAATAGCAGTCTGACACTGTGTTTCTGAAATTTTATTTTTTACGCATAATTTTTCAAAAGTTTGGCTGAGTTTGTCTTTGGCAAGCTGCGCCGAACCTTGCTGAGCATCATATAAAACAGTAGAAAAATGGGCTTGTGCAAAAAGCTGTGCAATCCCAATGCCCATAATTCCTGTGCCAATAATGGCGACTTTTTTAATGTCATACGTCATTGGATTTTACTCATCATATTTTAAGACTAATTTTTTAAACGTTTGTTTAATCAGTTTTTATTGACCTGAATAGTGCGGACGACGTTTTTCTAGAAAGGCATTTGCCCCTTCTTTTTGATCTTCGGTGGAAAACATCAATTGAAACGCTTTACGTTCCATTGCTAAACCTGCTTGTAATGGAACGTCCTCGCTCCACAGCGCCACTTCTTTGAGTTGTTGTAATGCGATGGGTGGAAGTTTGGCAAGATTTTCTGCCATCTTGATCGCCGTTGTGATGGTTTGATCATCCTCAGTGACTTGAGAAACCAAACCGATGCGATAGGCTTCCTCCGCAGGCACCATCATGCCTGTCATCAACATACGCATGGCATGAAATTTCCCAACCGCTCTAAATAAACGCTGCGTTCCACCTGCACCAGGGATCACACCCACCTTAATTTCAGGCTGTCCAAAAATCGCACTTTTACCCGCAATAATAATATCGGCATGCATTGCCAGTTCACAACCACCACCTAAGGCATAGCCATTTACAGCCGCAATCACAGGTTTAGGGCATTGTGCAATTGCATTCCAATAGCGTTCGGTATGTCGCAACATCATCTCTGTTGAACTCGCCGTTGCCATTTCCTTTAAATCTGCACCTGCGGCAAAGACGTGATCGCCACCAGTCAGCACAATGGCATGAATATCATCATCAAAACTGAGTTGGCTGAAAATCTGTGCCAGTTCTTTTCTGACTTGTGTATTCAGGGCATTTTTCGCCTCAGGACGGTGAATTTTGACGACCGCAATTTGAGCAATGCTGTAATCGACCTGAATATGGGTAAAGTCCATTGTTTTGTCTTTAAAATCCATTTTTGTTTCGCAATGCAAAATATATTTAAATTAATATTGCCTGATTTTCATCAATTTTCAAGATTAAATTACTTAAGTTTTCCTTATAAACTCTTATTTTTAAATTAACATATTGAAAATAATATGAATAAATATTTAATTTCGCAATGCAAAATAAATTTAATAAAAATATTGTTTTTTGTGT
Organism: Acinetobacter sp. R933-2; assembly: GCF_030325485.1. Taxonomy (NCBI): domain Bacteria; kingdom Pseudomonadati; phylum Pseudomonadota; class Gammaproteobacteria; order Moraxellales; family Moraxellaceae; genus Acinetobacter; species Acinetobacter sp. R933-2. The sequence continues at coordinate 42,741 of NZ_JACAIJ010000007.1, read as the reverse complement.
ATTTTTTTGACTTAATAATAACGAAATGGAATTAACTCGGTTTAAGTCTGAAATCGAGCAGCTTGAATCTAAAAATTGAAAATGAGGAAATAGTGATGATTCGTGATCAGGATTTATTGGAACAATTACTTGGAACAATTCGTGATTTTGTCAAAAATGAATTGGTGCCTTTGGAACATGAAGTTGCAGAAACCGATCAAATTCCTAAAAGCATTGTGCAACAAATGCGAGAACTCGGATTATTCGGATTGACCATTCCTGAAGAGTTTGGTGGTTTGGGCATTACCATGGAAGAAGAGGTCAATGTAGCATTTGAGCTTGGACAGACTTCACCTGCTTTCCGTTCTTTAATTGGAACCAATAACGGCATTGGTTCAAGTGGAATCATCATTGATGGTACGGATGAGCAAAAACAGAAATATCTGCCTAAATATGCCAGCGGTGAAATTATCGGTTCATTCTGTTTAACTGAGCCTGACGCAGGTTCAGATGCAGCATCATTAAAAACCTCAGCAGTCAAAGACGGTGATTATTATATTTTAAATGGTACCAAGCGTTTTATTACCAATGCGCCACGTGCAGGTACATTTACCGTGATGGCACGTACCAATCCTGAAATTAAAGGTGCATCGGGTATTTCAGCATTTTTGGTTGAAGCAGGTACAGCAGGTCTAAACCTTGGCAAGATTGATCAAAAAATGGGGCAAAAAGGTTCGCATACCTGTGATGTGATTTTTGAAAATTGCCGTGTCCATAAAGATCAATTGATTGGTGGCGTTGAAGGTGTGGGCTTTAAAACTGCCATGAAAGTTTTGGATAAGGGGCGTTTGCATATTGCTGCGTATAGCGTAGGTAGTGCGGAGCGTATGTTGGAAGATGCTTTGAATTATGCCATTGAGCGTAAGCAGTTCGGTCAGCCGATTGCCAATTTCCAACTGATTCAAGCTATGTTAGCCGACTCAAAAGCCGAAATTTATGCTGCAAAATGTATGGTTTTAGATGCAGCTCGCCGCCGTGATTTGGGTGAAAATATCAGTACCGAAGCATCATGCGCCAAAATGTTTGCTACGGAAATGTGTGGACGAGTGGCAGATCGTTGTGTACAGATTCATGGCGGAGCAGGTTATATCAGTGAATATGCGATTGAGCGTTTTTACCGTGATGTGCGTTTGTTCCGTTTGTATGAAGGCACAACGCAGGTTCAGCAAATCATTATTGCCAAGAATATGATTAAAGCCGCAACCGCTTAATTTTTATGATGAGAGGTGAAGGGGTACTTCATCTCTTTTTCAGTCATCAAGGTTTTGACAATTAGGTTGATGGATCATGATCAATAAAATTACAGGCGATATAGAAGCCATTTTAAAAAAAATACCAGATGGTGCAACCATCATGACCAGTGGTTTTGGTTTGGCAGGACAACCCATTGAACTGATTGAAGCTTTAATTGATGCGGGTCCAAGAGAACTGACTTTAATTAATAATAATGCGTCTTCAAGTGAACGAGGCATTGCCAAATTATTACTGTCGGGTTTAGTCAAAAAAATAGTCTGTTCATTTCCGCGTTCGTCAGGTTCGACTTTATTTGGCGAGCTGTATCATGCAGGAAAAATTGAACTCGAACTTGTCCCTCAAGGCAATTTAGCCTGTCGTATTCAAGCCGCAGGGGCAGGTTTAGGCGCAGTATTTACCCCTACAGGCTTATGGCACAAGCTTGGCGGAAGGTAAAGAAACGCGCACCATTCATGGTAAAAACTATGTTTTAGAATATCCATTAAGTGCTGATTATGCCTTGATTTATGCTGATCAAGCCGACCGTTGGGGCAATCTCGTGTATCGCAAAGCCGCGCGTAATTTTGGACCCATTATGGCGAAAGCGGCAGTAACCACCATTGCGCAGGTTAATGATATTGTAGAGCTAGGTACATTCGATCCTGAAGCGATTATTACCCCCGGAATTTTTGTACAGCATGTCGTAAAAGTGCAGGATATAGTATGAGTTATCAAAAAAGAACACGCCATGAAATTGCCCAATTGATTGCACAGGATATTCCTGAGGGAACGTATGTGAATTTGGGTATTGGCTTGCCCACTTTAGTGGCTCAATATTTACCGAAAGACAAGGAAATTATTTTGCATTCTGAAAATGGCATCTTAGCTTTTGGTCCGCCACCTTTGCCAGAAGATGAAGATACCGATTTGATTAATGCAGACAAAGAGTTGGTTACTTTAAAAGATGGTGGCTGTTTTATGCATCATGGTGATTCTTTTGACATTATGCGTGGTGGGCATCTAGATATTTCAGTTTTAGGTGCCTATCAAGTAGCGATCAATGGTGATTTAGCCAATTGGCATACAGGCAAGGACAAAGACGTCCCTGCGGTAGGTGGGGCGATGGATTTGGCAGTGGGTGCAAAATCAATTTATGTATGTATGGAACATACCACCAAACATGGCATTGCTAAAATTGTATCAGAGTTGAGTTATCCAATTACTGGGCAGCAATGTGTAGATCGTATTTATACCGATTTATGTACCATCGAACTCAAAGATCAACAGGCTTATGTGACTGAAATGGTAGAGGGTTTGACATTTTCTAGGTTGCAGTCAATGACGGATTGTTTGTTGATTCATAAGATGGATCGAATAGAAGCGTAAGGAGCTGTATTGCAAGGTATGAGTTCAATAGACTCTAGATCAGATAAATTTAAAAAATACAAAAACTTTTTAAAAATAATGAAGTGAGTGACTATTCCTTTTGATAGTTTATAAAAATGAGAAAATATTTGCTCATTTAATTTTATTGTTTATATTAATGAGCAAATATATTCTCATTTTATTGAGTTTGTGATATTTTTGAGAAAATATTTGCTCACTTTATCTATGGAAAAATTAACGATTCAGGCGCTTCTCGATCAAGAATGGCAAGATATCGCAGAACTCAGGATATTAGATCCACATAAAGGGGCTGCAAGTGGGTGCGAGTTAGTCTATGAATTAGAATATGCCATTTCTCATCTAGAGAAGACAGATGAATACGCATGTAGCGTAGGACTTCCTGTGCAAATTATGATTCAACATGAGTCGAAAGTTTGGTTTGGTTTTTTAGATGATATTGTCCCGTCTGGTGCTGCTCGACGTTATTTAGTCCAATATTTAGGTCTGCAAAAACTTTCACCTGCTGAACAGGATTTTACGTTATTAGAAAAAGGCACAATTGCGCCTGTAGGGAATCTAAGAATTAAGGAGTCAGTGCCATCAATTCATGCAGAGTCAACATTGCACTTACGTAAATTCACTATAGATGATGTTACAGAACGGAATATTGATTTTCTTGAATACGCACAACAAATGGGTGCGATTAGTGGCGGTGCAACAGGTGCAGGGGGGGAGGCTCCAAAACTACTGATTCGAGTGTCAAGCAATCAACAAGTTTGGATTGATACTTATCAAAATTCTTTTGATGAACAAGATCAGTATTATCTAGTTAAATTTCCTCGAAATAAACGTAGTGCAATAGACTGTGACATTTTAAGGGCAGAGTATCATTTTTATCATATTCTTAATGAACTTGGATTTATAAGCATTGAAACTTCTCAAATGAGACTGATTGAAGGTCAGAAATATCCATCGTTATGGCTACCAAGATTTGATACAGAGTGGCGTAATCAACAATGGTATCGACTCGGGCTTGAGTCGGTTTATTCTATATTGAATAAAGCATCAGGCAGTCATTTGAATCATTTTGAGGTGATAGATGCGCTTTGCCGTTTATTAAAATCGGTGGATAAAAACTTTGATGCTTCGAAGTTTGTTTGTGAATGGTTACAAAGAGATCTACTCAATATCATTTTTGGTAACTCAGATAATCATGGTCGTAATACGTCATTCTTAAAAAAATCAGGACAAATATTTCTTGCTCCAATTTACGATTTTGCTCCAATGAAAGCTGATCCTGAAGTTGTCACAAGGTCAACAACATGGGGAAGTCCATATGAGGAAGGGGGAGAATATCGTTGGGATGATATTACACAAAATCTTGCACATTGGTGCGAACCACATATTTCTTTAAATACTTTAAAAACATTGGCTCAGCAACTTATAGGGCTTAAACAGCAATTAATCAACAAAGGTGTTCCCCAAACCATTATAGATATGCCAGTTCTAGGATATGACTTTATTGAAGTCAAATTGACACGATGGGAGCTATTATGAAAAAGAACAATCAGCCAGTTGATCGTCAACAATTACTTATTGATTTATATACGCAATATTTATTTGGTAAAATTACATTGGGGCAACTGCTGAGCTATTTACGAAAAAATGTACTTGGATTATCGCAAGAAAAATATGCAGAAATGGTGGGCATTAGTCGGCGTACTTTAACTGATGTTGAACAAGATAAAGGTCAATTGACTCAGGTCGTTTTGGATAAGGTTTTTAAACCACTTGGCTTAAAAACGGGTCTTGTACCTACACATGAGCATATCATTCATAAAATTATTCAGTCATCTAATTGTCACGATTAAAATTTTAGTTGTGCTCTAAAAGTATATGCAGACAACAGGAAACAATGAAAATTCGTTTATTTTAAATATGTAAAAACCTAAATGTATGATGCTAAATGTTAAGAGTAAAATAAAGGACATCATTTCATTTAATTTTCGACCAAAAAATGAAGTGATGTCCATTTACTCATTTATATTGTTGCTTACAGTTTTGATGTACAAATAAATAAAAAGCGCGATTTTTTTGATTTAATTACCTCAGTTTAAATCTGTTTTTCTAGTACATAACGTACACTTGAGCTATCCGCAGGTGGATTTTTAACTGAATAGGATTTTATTCGAAGTGTTGCTTGTCGAGTAGGATTGTGTTCATAACCTTCTATTGGTGTATAAAGATTATACCAAGTACTGTTTTTATAAATTTTTTGACCATTTTCATCAAAAACAAATTTTTTATATTGCAAACACTCAGTTACACCTATGCCATGGCATACTCTTTTTTGAGGTGCTATTTCCATAAAAATAGTTTCATAATGAGATTGAGGCGCAGTACTTTGAGCCATAAGATGAGATGTAATAACTAAAGAAAATGATAACGCTACGATTTGTTTTAACATAATTGTATCCTTCGGGCATTTATGTTTTAGGATCTTGATAACAGCACTGTGCTGTGAGTTTGAATTAGATGATGTCTATAATTCATAAGTCCAAGTAGATAAAGGTTGGTGATGTAGGTGTAAGCAAATATTCTTAATGGATTCAATCTGTTGGATATTTGAATGATCCCATTCTTCTAGTGTGCTATAACAGATATGAATGCCTGTAGGCTGAAACTCTCTCGCTAAAGATTGTGATAATGCTCGCTTCGCTGCAGACAAACTTTGACTTAATAAATGATCATATTTTTCTTCAGTATGTGCTGCATCTAAAAAGATAAGGCTACCTTTTTGATTATTTAACATCTGTTGAATAACATGTTGTGCAATTAAAGTGGTGGTTAAACCCGTTTTTTTTCCATTGAAAATTTTGCTGTTTGATTGAAGCTTCTATGGTGTCTGTTTTGTTGCTAAAACAAGGTAGAAAAACACACATTTCAATATGATGTTTAATGTTTTCAATATATTGTAATAACTTATATAAAGCGGTTGGATGAGATAAGTCTAGGCTTAATGTAATGACATTATCATATATAGATGAAATAGCTTTGAATGAATATTGTTGTTCGATATGGACAATCTGATAAATCTTAGCAAATGGATGCGTTGTATCTTCCTGAGCAAATAACTGACTGAGGTTTTCAGCATCGTCACCTACAATAAAAATACAATTCGATTTAGCCTGATTTGAATGGAATAAGCGTAAAATAGGAAGTCCTGAACGTGTATTTTTCATATTAAAACTTCTCCTGATATGGACGTAAATCTAACTCATGTGTCCATAATTCTTTTTTCTGCTGATACAGCATCCAATAATTTTCAGCAATAGCTTCAATATTTAAACCACCCGTTCCACGTGTTAAGCGTAACAATCTGCCAAAACCTAAAACTGCCTGATTCACTCGATCACCATCTACCATACCGTCAATGACAACATGGGCAATATGAATATTCAGGGGTTTGTAGATTTTTGCTAGATTTAAAGCATAGTTTCTCAGTGCCGATTTGCCCATGGTAAAAGCAGCAAAGTAGGGTTTACCACGCATAGAAGCGCTCGCACCTGTAAAAATGAGTGTGCCGTTTTGCTGGTGTTGAAAAACATTTAAACTATATTGTGAAACAATATAAGCCGATGAGAACGTTGATTTCCACATTTTATTAAAGAAACCTGCTGTGGTTTTTAAGAAAATAGATGGAATATTTCCGCCAACATTATGAATAACGGCTTCGACCCGCTCTTGATGAATGCTATCAAATAATGCTTTCACTTCAGCTTGATTTTCGATATTGATGCAATGGGAAATTGCCTGCCCACCCAGATTGATAATTTCAGTCGTAACCCGATCTACTTTTGTGGCTGTACGACCTACAACATGAACTTTTAGCCCTTCTTGTGCAAAACGTCGGCATACTGCAGCACCAATTCCACGTTGAGCACCAACGCCAAAAACAACAACACTGGGTAAAGTTAAATCTTGATTTTGTGTCATAATTTTTCTAACCATTGTGAAATATTTGCGTAGCTTAGGATAACGGTGCGAAAACTTTGATGAGTACGCACGATTTCTAAAAGTTGTGAGCCTACGGCAATATCAGCGATCGTTTTATTTTTTCCAACAAGCCAACCAGTTTGTTTTAGCACAATATCAATTCGTTCAAGATGTCGAATAAATTCTGCATCTATCGTGCCATTAGGGATGCGTCCCAAACCTTGCATTTTGAGTTGTAATGTTAATGTTGTTTTGAGTAATGGTTTAACAAGTAGAGTTTCATGATAGGGACGCCCTTCTATGGCTTTTGCTACAGCAAGTTTAAAAGCCTGAGCATCATTCACACGATAGTGAACTTCATAAAAATATAAAAGCTCGTCTGCCCAGTCTTCCCATAATTCTACATACGCTTTTTCAAGAGGATCTTGAGGATAGAGCAGAGGAAGATCAGGAAAAGCACTATCTAAATATCGCGCAATTTGTGTGCTGTCCTGAATACGTTGACCTTGAATATCAAGGACAGGTAATTTACCTACTTTACTTAGCATCGGTGCTTTTGCACCTAATACGCCATTATAGTTAATTGTTGAAAAAGGAATTCCTTTAAACTTCAGCATACGTGATACTTTTTGGCAAAAAGGAGAAATTTCCCATTGGTGCAATACAACTGAGTTAGACATTTTTGGGCTTCCTGATCAATATTTTACTCACAATTAGACTTATTTTTTTTCACCAAAATATTTCTTCGTATCATTGATAAAAGATTTAAAAATGAGTTCATTAATAATGTTATTCACTTTAACAAATTGCTTAAAACCTGATCTTGGTTCAATCGCAAAACGCCATCTTAATCTGGAACCACCTTCTATGGCGGTCACTTGATAATCCTCTGCAAAGGATTCAAAAAAAGGCACATTCATGGTTTCAACATAAAATGAATGTCTACGTTCAGCATTGTTCCAATAAAAAAAGTTTTCTTTTAAGTTAAGAATATTTGCAATTTTTGCTATTCTTTTTGTCTCTACACCATAGGGTGGTGCGGAAATATAGTGACCTTTTATATTTTTACACCATGAAAGAGGGATTTGAGTTGTTAAGCCATCCCATACCGTATCTGCACTTGCAGCAAGTTCAACATCAAAAGACCACGTATAGAGTGCTGTATCAAAAAAAGAGTGGTCATATATTGGTTTCAATTGAAACATATAAACTCCAGTTTGAAAAAAATGAGTTATATAGATATAGAACTATTTTCTATTATTGGCTTATAAATAGGGTTTACTAATCAAGCGCGTAAACCCTTTATTTAATCTGTGAAGCTAGATATTCTGTTTTATCAATGACTCGGCATAATTACATTTCAATCTACGATCAAAGAAAAAATAATGATGTCAGTCTTGTAAATAAATCCACAGAGTCATTTTAAAAATCAAAAAAATGAAGAAAAGGTTTTATTTAGCTGTTCATTGAACTGAACTAAAATAAATCTTGAACAAATAAAGAATACATTAACGACGAATAATCATATTCGTTGCAGTTGCATAAGCATAAAGCTTACCTTCTTCATCTCTTAAATATCCTTCTGTAATTACTAAGTTTTTTCCTGCATTGATCACTTTTGCCTCTGCAAATAATTTCGTCTTAAATGGCATAGGACGGCACATTTTGATCGAAAGGTCAGTTGTTCCATAACTTTCACCTGCTTGTAGCAGAGTATGTGTCGCACAGCCTGTGACTGAGTCGAGTACTGTTGCTGCAAAACCACCATGCACGCCGCCCATTGGGTTGGTATGACGCTCATCAGCGATTGCACTAAATACAATTCGACCATATTCAACTTCTTCTGGCTGCATAGGAATGCTTTGTGCAATACCTGCTGGTGGAATCAGTCCTTTACTAAATGCTTGCATAATTTCCAAGCCTGTCATGTCTTTTACGTTCATATAAATATCCTTTTTATCAATATTTTACTTTTGATTAATTAAAAAAATGAGCTTTAGTTGAGTTTACGAGTGATTGTATCGAGGTTAATTCGTTTTTTGGTTGCTGCAACCAGTAAGGTTTCATCAGTCTGGTTAGGATGAAAGTCTCTACGATAATAAGTCATTAATTTAGGAATAATTTTACGATATTCTGATGCTGAAAAAGCAGTGAACTTTAACCACGATTTTAGGTTTAACAGTTGTCCGTCTCTTGACATGAGGACAAATTGATATACATTCGAAAAGAGCGTAACCAATACCATACTAAAAGTGAATAAAGTAACACGTGGGATATAGGCATCTAGACCTTTACCATATAAATGTTCATACATCTCATAAGCAACAGCTTTGTGTTCGGTTTCTTCAATACTGTGCCATAACCATAAATTTTTAATAGTTTGATCTGAAATTAAATTGTGAATTGTCTCCATCATTTCTACCACAAGCACAGCGGTATAGTGTTCCAGACCAACAGTCACTAGTAAATTCCATTTTTTAGGGAATATTTTTTCTATAGTCGTGAGAATAACGCCTGTGGCTTTCTCCAATGACTGAGGGTCTAAACCATACTGTTGGGCACTGACATGAAATGCATGATGTTCTTTAGAATGCATCGCTTCTTGCCCAATAAAAGCTCCAATATCACGATCAAGTGCAGGGTTTGATTTAATTTGAGGTCTTAATGCACGTACAGAACGAACAAAGTATGACTCACCCTCAGGAAATAAAGCCGATAACCCTGTAAAATAATGGGTAAAAGCTGGATCATTGTTGCACCAGTATTTAGGTGTTGCAAAAAATTCATAATCCATACGTCGTACAGGAAATGAAGTAGGCGCTTTTTTTATTTCTTTTTTTGCAATTGATGAGGACATAGTCTATCTCCATTATAAATTGTAAGTTCTAAAAAGGAACTTATAATTAAAATAGGCAATGATAGAGGCTATTGTCAATCTAATATTGAAACTTTAAAGTAAACTTGTCCTTAAATGACAATCCTGTACCTGTTATGATAATTTTTGAGGAGAAATAGAATGAAATGGCACGAACTCGGAGAATTGCAATGCCCAATTGCAAGAAGCTTATCGATCCTTGGAGATCGCTGGACACTATTAATTATTCGTAATGCTTTTATGTCAACCAAACGATTTGATGATTTTCAACGTGAACTTGGGATTACTCGACATCTTTTAACTGAACGAATCCAACGCTTGGTTGAACATAATATATTTGAAAAAGTTTTATATAATGAAGCACCTAAGCGTTATGAATATAAATTAACTGAAAAAGGATTAGCATTATATCCCATTATTTTGGCATTCAGTAGCTGGGGTAATTTATGGCAAAATGAAAATCAAGAATTTCCTGAAGTAAAATATAAACATAAAAATTGTGGTCATTTTACTCGACCTGAAATGACTTGTGACTGTTGTCATGAAAAAATTGACCCTAAGCAGATGCAGCTTATTCCATTTCCTGAAAATGAAAAATAATAATTTTGAATGATGGTGTGTTGGTTTAATTGAATTTGGAATCGTTTAATAGACAATTCTGATTGAACGATACTGTTTTTATGAATGGAATGACCTGAAAAGATATAAATGAGGATTATGAGGCTATATGGGTTCCTTTTTAGAACTTGATAGGCTTGTATTAGTTCTAAAAAGGAACTTATATAATGCTGATAGAGTCATGGTGATAAAAATGGAAAATAGAGAAGCACTCAATCAATCCTCAAAAACATTCTGGCCAATGACTGTGCGCCGAGTCAGTTTTGATTGGAAAAAAACACCTTTACATTGGATTCCTCAGTCTGCTTTAGCAAGTCATGCTGTTAATCATTTTAGTTTCACCCTTGTTCGTGGCGAATATTTCTTTTGTCGTATTTTTAATAAAACGTTGCCCTATATTCACGACGAAAAGCTTAAAGCAGATGTTAAAACCTTTATACGTCAAGAAGCTATACATGCTCAGGCACATAAAGAATCTATAGAATTATATTTAAAACGCTATGGCGTAGATATTGAAAAACAATATGAAATGTCATTCAAGTTATTTGATCGACTCTTGGCAGATCAGCCTTTGGGAATAAAGTTACCTAAACGTTTTGAAAGAGAATGGTTAAACCTACGTGTAGGTTTGGTTGCTACAATTGAGCATTATACTTGTGCATTGGGTAAATATGTGATCGAAACCGCCCGTTGGGAAGAAAAAGGAGCTAATCCTGAGGTGAGTGATTTATTTACTTGGCATTGTGCAGAAGAAGTTGAACATAGAGCAGTTGCCTTTGATTTGTATCAGTATTTAAGTCAAGACAACTATGCTATGCGCAGTGGTTTGATGTTGATATTTGTTCCTATTTTTACTTTTATCATGGTGAAGGGAACAGTAAACTTAGCTGCAACAGATCAGAAAATACCGAAAACGCAAAGAAGTATATTACGTCGTGGTTTTTGGAAAGAGTGGCGCAATGCCAGTAAGCAAGAGCTTATTCCGAGTATATCGTGGTTTGTGACGACTTCCCGAAGTTTTTTTGCTAAAGATTATCATCCATTTTACGAAGCTTCTACGCAAATGGCTTTGGATTATATCCACCGTTCGCCAGCAGTAAAAGCTTATGAGCAAAGGAAGGCATCATAAATGACAATACAAAAAATTCAGCAACCGAATTTAAAAACACAAAAAATGATTATGGCAGATGATGTTCAATTATCTGTGTATGAATGGGGTGAAAGCTCACCAGAATTTGAAACGATTATTCTCATACATGGTTATCCTGATGATGCTAGTGTATGGGATAAAATGGCAGCGAAACTCTCTCACAATTTTCATGTTGTTAGTTATGATGTGCGTGGCACAGGAAATTCTACTGCTCCTATTTCCAGTAAGGGCTATGAATTTCAGTATTTATTATCCGATTTGAACTATGTAATTTCACAGGTTAGCCCTAAACGTAAAGTACATCTTTTAGGGCATGATTGGGGGGCGTTACAGGGTTGGGAAGCTGTTTTTGATCATGATTTACAAACAAAAATTCAAAGTTACACAGCATTAGCACCAGGTTTGGATCATGTTGGTACATGGTTTAGGCAACATTTATTGAGTTTACAGCCACAACAGCAGTGGAAAGCCATTAAACAAATGATTTCATCAAGTTATATGGGGTTTTTCAATTTACCAATATTGCCTGAATTGAGTTGGAATGCTTTTTTAAATAAGCATTGGACTAAGTTGCTGTCTAAAATTGAAGACCAACAGCTTCAGCATTCTTCATCTCATCAATTGAGAAATGGAATCAATGGATTGGAACTTTATCGGAAAAATTTATTTTCTTCACTGATTTCTCAAAAGCATCGTATCACTCAAGTACCAGTACATGTGCTATCTATGCGTCATGATCCATTTGTACCACAACATTTTTTGTTGGGAATAGAAGATACCGTAGATGCATTGTATAAAAATACTGAAATTGAAGCAGGTCATTGGGGAATTTTAACTAAAATAGAACTATTTATAGAACCCATTTCAACATTTATTTTTAGTATAAAATCTGATGATATGTTGCAAGCTTAAATATAAAAAGAAATACGATCTTTTTACACGACTATCTCACAAATATTATAAGAAGAACCTCAATAGAGGTTCTTCTTATTTAGTCCAATTCTTTTGGTAACACGGTAATAACTCCCGAAAATTAATCGCTTAGATTGAATATATTTATATTTCCTCATTGAACCATAGATAATAGATGAAAAATCTCGTGATTTAAAAACAATCAATTAATCGATCATTTTTTGATTTATTAAAATAGAAAATATTAACTTAAAATATTGTTTATAAAAATAAAAAAATAAAATAAAGGCTTCTATTAAATTTTTCCTAAAATTAATTTGTATTAAATTTATTGTAAACGATAATGAAAGTAATTATCATTTGCAAATAAATTCAATTTATCTAGATCCCTGCCAGATTTCATTCTGGTCAGGTGGCTTCTCTTATGGTTGATGTGAATGATGACATTTTTGTGTGGAATTTCGTAGATGAATCAACAAGTAAATAATTGTATGTGGGCTAACAAAGTTAAATTACAGGTACTAAAACCATGCTATTTAACATCATGTTTAGTTGCAATTATGGCAGCAGGGCATGCATTTGCGGAACCTGTGCAAGAGGTAGAGACTGAGTCAAGAGTTTCAGCAACATTGCCAGTGATTACAGCATATGCTAAACCTGTGAAAAAGAGTGCAGAATCCATCACGAGCATTAGCCGTAATAGTATGGATCAGACTGGTGTACAAGATATGGCAGATATTGTGAAATATTTGCCCTTAGTACAGGCGCCATTTTCTGTTTATGGTGGTGGGACATATATAGATAGTGCAGGAACCAGCAGTTATAACATTCGTGGAATAGATGCAAACCGCATTGGTTTAGATATTGATGGAATCGATTTAGCCGAAGCAGCAATTAGTCCATATATGCCGCCCTCTAGTATGAGCAAGCGTGGGGCAGGACGAGATTATATTGAACCCGAAATGTTGAATGCTGTTGATATCGTTTCTGGTACTACAGATGCATCGACAGATGGTATTGGTGGGCGTGTATCATTTAAAAACAAATCACCACAGGATTATTTAACGGAAGCAAAAACTGTTGCTGGTTCAGCCAAAGCAGGCTATAACTCTGCCGATCAATCATGGCTTGCTTCAGTGACTGGTGCTGTAGGCAACGATACAGTTAAAGCATTGGTGGCTTATGCTCATCGTGATGGTCATGAAACAGATGGCAACTCAAAAACTAAAGCGTATGACACAGATTGGAAACAAGATGCTGCGTTGGCTAATCTAAGCTGGCAACTTAATGATGAACATCAGTTGAATGTCATAGCAGATGTTTATCAAAAAGAAGCTGATACTGTAGGAATGGATGCTTCCGCTTTTATTGCATTTAAAACGGATACTGCTGTACAAAATCAGAAAATTGAACGTAACACCTTTTCTTTAGAAGATATTTATCAGCCTACACAGTTTTCATTATTTGACAAACTGAGTTCAAAACTATGGTATCAAAAATCTACGAATGAAACACGCACCATTTATGATGCTGGCAGTTATATCCGAGATTTTTTAAATAGTTATGAGCAGACAAGTACTGGCATAAAATTGGATGCTACGAAAGAGTTAGATAAGCAAACTATGAAATATGGTCTAATTTATGATCATAAATCGTATTCTAGTGATCGTATCGAAAGCCGAAGTAATGGGCAAACGATCCCCTTTACAGGAACTTATTTAACAGATTCAACTTTAGATCGTTATGCAGTTTATGTTTCAGATCAATTTAATTTCTATCCAAACAATAAAGCACTTTCGATCACGCCATCATTGCGGGTAGAGCATCAACAATATAAACCTGAAGATTCTGGTTCTAATATTAAATCAAAAGATTTTACTTATTTGGCACCAGGCTTAACTGCGGCATATCAATTCAACCCTGAAAATTATACATATTTAAAATATGCACGTGGTGCACGTATACCTTCGCCAATGGAAATGGGGGGCTCTTATGAAACCTCTAATGGCGCGTCTTATTTAGTAAAAGGTAATTCAGATTTAGAAAAAGAAATTAGTGATGCTTTTGAGATTGGACTCAAAAATACTTCTATTGATGGTATTAAATTAGATTTAACAGCTTTCTATACCCTTTATAGTGACTTCATTGATTATAAACAGGTTTCAATTCCAAATTACTTCTTAGTTTATCAGGCAGAAAATATTGCTGATGCAAAAATTTGGGGTGGAGAACTCTCTGCACATATTGATTTAGGAAAATTTATTCCAAGTTCAGAAGGGTTTAGCCTAAATTTGGTAGCAGGGAAAACTCGCGGAATAGCAAAAAATAAAGATGGCTTAAAAACTGGATTGAACTCAGTGCAGCCAGAAAAAGGGAGTTTAACTTTTGCTTATGATGATCCAAATCGTCTATTTGGACTGGGTTTAACTGCGACAGCAGTGGGTTCAAAACAGGCACAACTAGATGTAAGTGCATTTCAGCCAAATGGTGAACAGTTGAAATATGAAAAGGTTGCAGGCTATGCAGTATGGGACTTATCAGCGTACTGGAATGTCAATAAAGCGACCAAGCTTAATGTAGCTTTCAATAATATTTTTGACAAAACATATTGGAACTATGCTTCTGTCGGTACGCTAAACGCGACTGAAAAAGCTGAGATGATTGACCGCTCTGCAGAACCGGGACGCAATATAACTGCAAGTATTCAATATAGATTTTAAACCATTTTAGACCAATCAATGGTCACAGTAGCATTACTGTGACCTCTTATTTTTTTGAGAACATTTAGGACGATATAATGAATAAATTAATGATGTTAGCAATGGGAACGGTCATTGCTGCTACATCGGCTTGGACGGCAGCGGCGACAGCGCAACCTTTAGTATTCCAAGAAGCATATGCAGTATATCTGCTTCAGCATCCTGATAGCAAAGAGCAAAATAGCAAAACGCTTATTCAGCAGTTCACTCAGGACTATGCTGAATTATTTAAAAATCATAAAAAAGTCAATCAGGAACAGTTTATACAGTTTGAACAGAAGCAATTAGATGGGCTAATGAAACAGCGTCGTGAGATGTCACTGAAACAAGCCCATGTGCGTTACGGTATTTTGGATGCTGATAAGAACCAAAAACTAACCTTAAAAGAATTTCAGGATATTGGTCTGAAAAACTTTGTGGATTATGACAAAAATGGTGATGGCATTGTAACGTCAGAAGATGTGCAACTGACTACAACAACGCATGATGGTTTCCGTATGCGTCTACCAATTTCCATGCCGATTGCTAGCAATCCTGAAGAGTTTATCCGTCAATATGGTCAAGGCAAAGCGTATGCAACTTTAGGTGATTTTCTAAGTGGACGTGATAAACAGTTTTTTGAAACAGATTCAAATCAGGATTTAACTGTATCTGAAAAAGAATATGTTGATGAATTTATGGGGCGTTATGACAAAAACACTTTGACTGGAAAAGAAAAGATGAAGGATATATCAGCACGTAAATTTCAGGCGATAAGCGGTGGAAAATCAACTATTCAGGCTAAAGATATCGAAAAGTTTGCTCAACAAGTAGATCAAGCGATTAGTCAGTAAGTATTTATTACACAACTGTTTTCAAAAATTATTGAACAAAATAGGTAAGAATTTTGTGATGAAAAAGACTTTATTTGCCTGTGCTTTTGCAGCAATTTCTATGAGCGTTGCAGCACATTCGCCTTTTACTGCACCAAGTGCGTACGTCGTGAGCGGGGATAATACTTCTATTGTAGCGGGTTTTGCTGAAAGCCCATTTGATTCAGAAGTGGCAATTCGTGGTTTTGAACTTTATGTGGTGAATCCTAAAGGCGAGCAAAAAAATCTTGAGCTAATGAACACTGCGAGTTTAAGTAGTGCCAATGTCAATTCTTCTATTGATGGTACATATCAAATTGTGGGTAAGCGTAGCGCCGAAATTAAATATGCCAAAGTGGGTAAACGTTGGTTAAGAGTATTAGATGCTAAGGGTACAAATGTACCACCGCTAGATGTCCGTTCATTTGTATTACCAGAAGAACTCACGACCAAGCATGAGACGTTTAAAGTACAGAGAGTGGATGAATTACTGAGTTATTTCTCAAAGCATCAGACATCTGAAATACCACGAGACCAAACTAAACAAGGTTTGTCAGTCGAATATTCAGCACACCCAAACAGTATTAAAGTCGGGCAACCCTTTAATTTGACGGTCAAATTAAATCAAAAAATAGCGGCAGGCTATCAAGTTCAGTTGGAACAACAACAAACGAGTTTAGCTGACAAAAAAGAGCCTCTTAAATTAAAGACAAATACTCAAGGACAAGTTGAATTGCCATTCAATGAAAAAGGTCAATATATTATTACCATAAGTTCACCCGAGCAAAATGAAAATATAAAGCCACATGCAAATACTTATCGAACGATTTTAAGTGTTTATGTTGGTCATTAATATTTTTAAACTTTATAAAAAATCAAATGCCTAAATAGGGCGATTGGTTTGAGTGGAAATTGTTTACGAAAGTCTAACGATTTTATCGCTTCAGGTTAAATTTTAATTATTTAGTTTTATGAGATCAAATTCGTAAAAATTACGTTGAATGATGTACATCCGCTTTCGCTCATTCCTCTATATTTATAAATGACGGTTTATGACTGATAAATCGTTTTAAAAAGGAATGAGCGTAAATTTTTCAAGTACATGTGAAATGTAAAATATGATTGTCAATATTCATTGAACTAGATTTAAATCACATCAGATGAATGGAGAAGCAGTGAAAGTCATTGTTGATTTTCCAATACACCTCAAACTTAGCAGTAGTCGTTAAGACTGAATTAAAAATTTTGACAGAGGAAATATAAATGAATGTAGCAATAGAGAAAACAACTCAAGAGAGTTTAATGTTGCGACTTAAACAAGAAACATCAAGTGAACATGATCGTATGGAAGTACTTATGCAGCGTGCAGGTGTATTTGCGTCACAAGATAACTATGCCCAATTTACTTTATCGCAATATTATTTTCAAAAAGATGTAGAACATTTATATCTAGATCCAAAAGTGCAGCAGCTTATTCCAGATTTAGATGTACGTGGGCGTTCTGAGGCAGCACTGAAAGATTTATAAGATTTGGGTTTAAGCCCACAACAACAAAGTATTGCAACAGAAGGCGTCTCTTATCCTGAATCTCTAGGTTGGATTTATGTGTCTGAAGGTTCAACTTTAGGTGCTGCTTTTTTGTTTAAAGAGGCTCAAGCAAAATTTGGATTTAGTGCAGATTTTGCAGCTCGAAATTTGGCAGCATATCCAGAAGGTCGTGCGATTGTGTGGAAGCGTTTTAAGCAAACTTTGGATGAAGCAGGTTTTAGTGAGCAAGAACAAAATCAGATTGTACAAGGTGCATTGCAAGGATTTAAACATTTTGGTGATTTATTAGGAGATTTGAAAAATCTCAAATAAAGCGAAAATGTAAGGGAACGGAAACAATGAAACAGGCTAAGTCGGGACAAGAGCTCAATACAGTATTGACATTACAAAAGTCGAAATTGACAAAATCTTGGATTGTACGCTGGATATGCATCATCTTGGCTTGGCTATGTTTGGTATTAGGGACATTAGGTATTATTGTTCCTGGTATCCCGACCTTTGATTTTTATTTTTTGGCAGCGCTGTTTGCATCCAAAGGTTCGACTAAGTTACATGGCTGGATCGTGAATAATCGAATCATTGCGCCTATTTTACAACAATGGCAAACCCAGCGTCGCTTACCCTTGAAGGTTAAAATTTTATCGCTGATGAGTATGAGCGTTGCTGCGGTACTTATGGTGATAATCATTCCTCATCCATGGGCTGTTGGTACATTGATTATGGTGATGATTTGCGCACAAGTGTGGCTGTGGTTTAAAACTTAGAGTCTTCTGGTAATGAATGCGGAAGAATCAATTTGAATAAAATGAGAGATATTAATTTAAAAATCACTGTCAATCGTTTAGAAGTTATAGTTATTTTTGATAATTAATCTAAGTTGCTGATAATGTTAGGTATTTTAGTGTATTTTATACTGTACAAAACCATGCTTAATGTAAAAGAAAGCTAAGTTAAATAACACTAAATCTAAAAAAATTGGAATAACAACTTGTTAAGTTATTGTTTTTACGTTGATGATGATGGTGTTATGAGTAGTAATAATTTTTTTCTTAAGAGGTTTTATCTAAAACTATTGATCAGATAATTCTTTTCAATGTCATATATACATGACTTTAATCCAATTAGAAAAACTGAATGGTTTGGATCCGTATACCTATTTAAGTGATGTGCTGAAATGGCTGCCGACACATAAAGTGACCCAAATAGAAGAATTGTTACCACACCGATGAAAAACTGCTTGAGTTCAAGTAGGATTCAGTGGATGCTTATTTATCAATTGGCTAAATAGTGACTTGTGAAAGAGACTTATAAGTTCTAGTAAGGTAAAACCATAAATATATTTCATTACTTTAGGTTCTGTGGACATTTCAAGTATAAAACTTTCCCGATAAAGGTAGCCAAATAAAGATACAAGCTAAAGCAACAGCCCCCTCATAATTACGCTTTAGCTTATCGTATCTCGTTGCAATCCCTCTAAATTGTTTCAATCTACAAAATGTATTCTCAACTAAATGTCTGATTTTATATAGATACCAATCCATATGATCATTATTTGACTGTGTATTTGATTTTCTGGGGATATTTGCTTTGGTTTTTTCAGTTGATATTTGTTCTCTTAATGATTCTGAGTCATAACCTTTATCTGCACATACAACTTTTGTTTCATTTAAGTCCAACTTTTCAATCAATTTAGGCGCGATCTTGACATCATGTGTTGTTCCATCCGAGATAATAATTTCAATCGGGTTTCCATTTGCATCAACAGCCAGATGAATTTTAGAGCTATTTCCACCAATACTTTTAGAAATATCCTGATCTTTCATTCCCGCAGAATGTTGATGTGCCCGAACATGGCTACCATCAATAAACACCCACTCAACATCTGCATTGGAAGATATTAATTTAAATATTTTCATTAACTTATGGTTTTTACACCATCGATTATATTTTCTAAATATTGAATTATATGAACCAAATTCTTTTGGTAAATCACGCCAAGGGCAACCAACTCTTATTCTATAAAGAATAGCTTCGACAAAGTTCCTCACATTAGATTTGAAATAGATATTAAAATTACGGAAAATAGAAACTAACTTTGACCAGTGTTGATCATTCAGCATTGTGTGAGGCATAGCGAGTATAAAATTGGGTTTGGCGATTTGATTTTACACTCGCTATTTTTTAGACAACAAATGTCCACAGACCCTACTATAATTATCCTCAAAAATAAGGAAATTCACTAAAGCAACTGTTTTTATTAAAAAATAATCTAGGTATTTTTTAGGATAAATGCATTATTATTTGGCTAATTAGTATAAATATTGGGTAGTATTCTAAATTCTATGTTGGTTGAAATTATCAGTTAATCGCTTAAATTAAACATTTGGAAGTTATCAAATAGCCTTATCTCACCATTGAATGATGTATGATAGATCAAAAATTCTGTTTTAAAAACAACCAATTGATTAATGATTTTTTAATTTATGAAATAGACCGATCAAATGCATTAATTTGTTGAATGAGTTGATCTAAAGCTGCTTGATTATGCTCATTTAATCCAAATCGCTTTAATTTATGGATAAGCAAAATATAACAAGACTTTAAATACACCAGCAATGAGTGCTAAAGCGATAAGGAAAAGATGGATTAAAAACAATAGCCCACCAGTCCGTTGGGACAATGATGCCATTTTCAATCGCAAAGCCTTGAGGAGTTTGCATCCAACAATAAATCTTTATAAACCGAATCTTGTGTTTTCAGCCATTTCCATTCTAATAACGCAAGGAAACACGCTAAACCAATAGATGTCGCAGGAAAAATAATATGAAAGGATACTGTAAAAGCAAATTGTATCCTTACTAACTCTAAAGCAGTTAATCCGAGACTCATACTATTGCTCCCCGATGATTCAATAATTTGATGGAGAAAGCTATCGAAAGACAGTGAAAAAGACTAAAAAAAAGAATAGATCGCCCCATAGAAACTACCTATTGAAAAGAATAGATTTCATTTTGCAGAAGTTGCTTTTGAATAAGTAGGTACAAAAAAATGGGGAATAAAATATAACAGAGAACATTTATAGGGCTTTATTGTTATATTTTTTCTCGGATTTTTGTAGTTACATCTGGAATATTAATTTATTGAAAATACACGTAACAAAAGGATTTAAAGACCTGAATTGATGCTGTGTTTGTGGTTAAAAAATTAAATATCATTTCAACATTGATTGAGAAACATGGCTTTTCAGAAAAGTTGGGCAGGTAGTGAAAAATTGACTCCCATGATCAATGATATATGCTAAATAACAGGGGGCATTCACTTGGAAGACTCTAGGCAGCCGACTTGTAAAATTCCTCAGTTATTGGTTTCATTTCTTAAAATCGAAGCATGTCTGAGTTCTTCATTGATTATAAAATAGCTCAATGTATTTTATAATATCTGCCTTTGCTTCTTCCCTAATTTTGACCTCAATATAATATTAGCCATATAGCTAATATATTTGATGTTATTTAGAAAAATTTCTATAAAATAAAAGTTATGTAAGTTATTGAATTTTATTTTAAAGAAGAAGTATATGAGGTTATTATAGGCGTATTAGAGTTAACTGATGTTTACTTAAAAATTAATGCATTTTTAAAATTAAATAGGACTTACATATTGACTGCATGAAAAATAACTCACTAAAACCATGAGATAAATCCGTATTAAATTAAATACTTAAAGTTTAATAACAGTATTTTATTATACAAACTAAAGGTTTATTATCCAAATATTGATCCATGATAAAAACTCATGAATACAATACAACATATCACTTTAAAAACTAGTTTTAGCATGAGATTTTAGACCTAAAATAGCTAATGCTAGAAATAGCATGTGCGTTGAAATAAAGTTTTAGCATGAAGCCAAACTTAGACTAAACAAGGAATAGTCATGAGGATTAAGCCACTTCCACCCATGAATAGTTTGATTGTATTTGAGGCAGCTGTACGCTATCTCAGCTTTACTCAGGCTGCAAATGAGTTAAATGTGACACAAGGTGCTGTTAGTCGGCAAATTAGACAATTAGAAGATTATTTAGGGAAAGAACTATTTGTTCGAGAAAACCGAAATATTTATTTAACAACCACAGGGCAACAGTATTACCAAACGATCTATAGTTCATTGTTAAAAGTTGCAGAAGCTACAGCAGAAATAAAAAAATGGCAGGGAGAGGATCAGGTTACCGTTGTAACGACGAATGCGATGGCTGCACTTTGGTTATTGCCCAAGGTAGCTGAATTTCAGCAAAATGAATGTATAGACCTTAGAATTTTAACTACAGAAAATATTCAAGACCTAAATAAAATGGACTGTGATTTAGCACTATTTTATTGCAAAAATTCGCCTGCTAATATGAATGTCACCACATTATTTGCAGAAGAAGTATTTCCTGTCTGTAGTCCAGCTTATTTGACTCGTATCAATGCTTCTAATGATCCACAAGACTTATTTAGACAAAATTTATTGTATTTAGATGAATCACAAAAAGATTGGTTAACTTGGCCAGAATGGTTTGCAGAGGTAGGCTATCCAGATATTAAGCCACGTAATAAAATGAATATTAACAATTACCCTTTACTCATTCAGGCAGCAGCCAATGGACAGGGCATTGCCTTAGCTTGGGGGTCATTGCTCAATGATCATTTGGAAAATGGCACACTTATAAGACCTGTTGATACAGTTCTAAAAACCGATGCAAATTTTTGTATGCTTGAACCAAAAGATCGTGGGGTGATTCCACCGAGTGTTAAACGTTTTAAACATTGGCTGCTAGAGCAAGCGGTTGATTCTGTAGGAAGTATTGGAATTAGAGGCATTCAGTCATAATTTAAATAAGAGAGGTGTTTTTAAAGCCTCTCCATTTTGGATTAACATGTTTAAGATGCATATTTTTTGAATATTTGATTGGAACCTCTGGGTTGGAAACGAAAATATTGAGGAGCTATAGCAATCGTTTGATTTAATTTTACGGCTGCATGCCATGACCAACGAGGGTCATATAAAATTCCTCTTGCAATACCTATGGCATCTGCTTGCTTAGCCTGTAATATTCTTTCCGCTTGTTCTGGATGCGTGATGAGACCAACCGCTATAACAGGTACATTAATAGCTTTTTTTATTTCATTTGCAAATGGAACCTGATATTCAGGATGGATGTCAATTTTTTGGTCCTTGTGTAATCCTCCACTTGTCACATGAATGTAAGCAACCCCAATTTGTTCCAAAATTTTAGATAATTCAATACTTGACCTTAAGTCCCAACCACCATTAACCCAATCTGTAGCGGAAATTCTTACACCAATTGGATAATTTTTAGGTACGACTTTCTTAATCTCTTTAAATATTTCTAAGGTCAGTCTAATCCGATTTTCAAAGCTTCCTCCATATTCATCAGTACGCTGATTAGACAGAGGTGATAGAAATTGATGGAGTAAATATCCATGTGCTGCATGTAACTCAATGAGGTCAAAACCAGCTAAGACAGAACGCTGTGCTGCAGCAACAAAATCAGAAATTACTTTTTTTATACCAATCGTCGAAAGTGAAATAGGAGGGTGTCCATTAGGCTGAAATGAAATAGCACTAGGGGCAATTGTTTGCCAACCATTTTTTTCATCTGGTGTAAATTGTCCATTTCTTTCCCCCCAAGGCGTATCACAAGATGCTTTACGTCCCGCATGTGCCAATTGAATAGCAAAAGGGGTTGGAGATATTTTCTTAATTTTTGAAAGTAATGTCTGCATCATTTTACATTGAGTATCATTCCATATCCCCAAATCAGCATAACTAATACGACCTTCAGGTTGGATGGCTGTTGCTTCAATAATACAAAGTCCTGCACCCGATAATGCGTAGCTCGCCCATTGTTGTTCATGCCAATAACTTAATTCACCATTTTCAGATGAGTATTGACACATGGGAGCAATAATTACTCTATTTTCTAATATTAAGTTTTTGAATTTAATGGATTTAAATAAAATGGACATTTCTATATCCTCATGAAGATTAAGTATTGTGATATACAGTTTTGTATTAATTTTTAAAGTAAATTTGATTCAAAAGGATAAAGAGTCAACACTTCTGGACCATGTTCTGTAATCAATACTTGATTTTCAAGTTTTACTCCAGATCCACCTTGTTTATGTCCGACATAACTTTCTACACACATCACCATACCTGACTCTAAGACACCATCATAGCCAAAGCTTTCCCATGCTTCAGGGAAATAGATACCTGGTGCTTCATCACACAGCCCCACACCATGGTATAAAAATGAATAATGGTTATATTCATTTGGATCATATTGTAATGCGTTGTATGTCAACTCTTTGAATGTTGTTCCAACTTTTAATAGCTCAGTATTTTGCTGAATCTGTTGATGAGCCATTTGATATATATTCTTTTGTTCAGCTGTTGCAGGCATATCACCGCATAACCAAGTACGTGAAGTGTCAACACAAAAACCGTATGCACCAATCAAGTCAGTATCAAAAGCAACCAAGTCGCCATTTTGGATAATACGACCGCTACATTCTTGATACCACGGATTACAGCGCGGTCCAGAAGCCAGTAGGCGAGTTTCAATCCATTCACCGCCACGTGCAATATTTTCAGCATGCAAATAAGCCCATAAACGTTGTTCTGAAATGCCAGACTGTAAATGATCATGCATAACTTGAATGGCAGACTCAGTTGCATGCACAGCACAGCGCATCGCATTAATCTCATCATGACCTTTAATGGCACGAGCCAGTTCCATGATTTCTTCACCATTTTCAATGGAAAGACCTAAGTGCTCTAATTCTTTGACACCTTCAACATTACATTTGTCGATGGCAATTTTTTTTATTACCCTTGCCTAGTTCTAAAACGACATCATAAATTTCGTTAGCCCATTTTTTGGCTTGTTCGTCAATTCGTGTCCCTGCGCAGAAATAAAACCAAGAAATGCAGGGACGTACCTGTGATACTGTTTTTGCATGATCCGCCAAGAAGTCACAATGATCAAATTCCCACAGCACAATTTTTCCTTCAGCAGAAACATAGGTATAGCGCCCAGCATTGTGAAGCACCCAAACCTGCATGTTGGTTGTACCTGTTGCATAGCGAATATTAATCGGGTCATACAGTAAAATACCAGCCAAGCCTTGTTTTTTAAGTAAGGTACAAATACGTTCTAATCGATATTCTTGCATGCGGTCTAGATCAGGTAAGCTGAGTCCTGCTTGTAGCCATTCAGAAGTAGCTAATTCACCAGGTCCAATTTGATGCATATTTAAATGTTCAGGATGGCGGTTACCAATACGGTTTGAATAGGGAAGCTTACTGTTCATAGTCAGTCCTTTAAGCGAATTAAGTTCCATTTAATTGATTTATTTTTAATATCGTAATGAGATTGTGACAACTGATTTTTATGTAGGGTGAATATGACTTAAACTCATGTTGAGTATTGAACATTAAACTCATAGTGCTTTTATCATAAGCACTATGAATTTAGGAAAAGTATTAATTTTCTTGTTGATGTATTTTCAATTCAGATGAGCTTGATGATGTAATATTTTCTTTTTTAAAAGCTTTCTGTAGAGAAAAACACATTAGTACGAGTAATATTATGATTGGGAAGCCAAATAGAGTTACGGCTGCTTGTATGGCTTTTAATCCACCGATATAAAGTAAACCAAGACTAATTGCTGTTACGAAGCCGCACCAAATAAGTCTTGTTCGAATAGGGGTTTCCTTCTCTGATCGTGTATCAAGAAAACATAGAACATGTGTACCTCCATCTTGTGAAGTAACTAGATATGTAATTAATAATAAGCAGGTAGTAATACTTAAAATAGTACCAAAAACCCCTTTATTTATTTCATCAAAAAGTGAGAAAACGGCTAAGGTATTATCTTGTTTCGTCGCTTGAACAATTGGACCACCTGTAAATTCTTGAGCAATCGTAGCTTGAGGCAAGTCATTATTTTTATTTTTTTCGATGAGTGCTGACGTTTGTGCTTCATAGGCATGTCGGGCATCTTTTTCAATTTTTAATGCAGAACCACCAAAAACGCTCATCCACATAAATGTAACTAGGGTGGGCACAATTAATACGCCCGATATTAATTGGCGAATAGACCTTCCTTTTGAAATTTTCGCAATAAACATACCCACAAAAGGTGCCCATGTTGACCACCATAACCAATAAAAGGCTGTCCACCAATTTTGCCATTGTGAATCTGCTTGTGTATTACTCCAAAGGCTCATGCTAATGAAGTGAGATGAGTAATTACCTAAACCTTCTAAATATGAATTGGTGATGTATCTGGCTGGACCCACAAACATTAAAATAAGTATCAAAGCAATGGATAAAAGAATATTTAATTCTGATAGGCGTCTCATACCCGTACCAATACCTCTTACAACAGAAATGGTTGCGAGGCTTGATAGTGCAATCATGATAATAAATTGAGCAGTAACACTGATTTGTATACCGAAAACTTTATTTAGCCCAGTATTAATTTGAAGCACACCAATAGCAAGCGTCTGAGAAATACCAAATGTAGTAATAACGATAACTAAAAGATCAACAATATTGCCAATAGGTCCATTAATACGGTCACCTATGAGTGGATGCAACACGGAACGGATAGAAAAAGGTAATCCTTTACGATATGAAAAATAGCCAATAGCTAGCGCGGCAATACAATATACTGACCAAGCATGCAAGCCCCAATGGAAAAATGTAAGCTGCAAAGCCATGCTTGCTGCATCATCTGTTAGACCTTTTGTAAATGGATTACTTATATAATGATTTATAGGCTCAGCAACACCCCAAAATACTAAACCAACCCCCATTGCGCATGAAAACAACATAGATAACCATGCAAAGTTACTATATTCAGGTTTATCTGAATCATTACCTAACTTAATATCACCATAACGGCTAAACATGACATAAATGAGAAAAAAGCAGATCGCTGTAATGGATAATAAAATAAACCATTTCATGTTATTAAGAAGAGAAGTGGATAATTCTGTGAAAATCCGAGCCGCTTGATCAGAATATGCTGCACAAAATATAACAAAACTTGCAACTAAAACTTTTGAACCGATTGATACGAATGGATTGAAACCATCTTTGGCTTCAGTAGTTGTACGCATAACTCCTCCTTGGATGCGTTACAGCAGTGTACTCAAATTTATATCCGCTAAATTTGAAAAACCAACTGTCTGAGTACGAATTATAGAAGATTAGAGAGCTGCGCACCTTATGCTCAAACTATTTTTTATCATATTCGAATGAGTTTTAATCATGTAAAAAGACTTGAACTTCTCCTAAAGTTAGGCATTACAAAAACTCATACATGCCTAGCAAAAAACTCGTTTGCAGGTATTTCTGAATTTTCACACAATCTTCTCAACGCATCACAGCATGCATCAATTGTTCAATGCGGCGCAGGGAGTACTGCGCTTTGTACAGTAAATGGAGATTATCAAATGAATAGCCAAGTGAATTCTCAGCTTATTTCAGTTCAGCAAGTTGACAGCATTTTAAATCCAATTACCGAATCAAGCGGTATGCCAAATATTGCTTATACAAGCACAGAATATTTTAATTTCGAGCGTGATAGTGTTTTTGCTAAAACATGGTCATGTGTCGGTTTTGCTTCAGATTTGAAAAAAAATAATTATGTAAAACCTGTGGATTTTATGGGAATGCCTTTAGTTCTCATGCGTAATGGTGAAGGACAAGTTCAAGTATTCCATAATGTATGTAGCCATCGTGGTATGAAACTCGTTCATGAAGAAGGTCCAATCCAAGGTGTTATACGTTGTAAATATCACTCATGGAGCTATGACTTAAATGGTCAATTAAAAGGCACTCCACATGTAGGCGGTATTGGGCAACACAAAGACGAGCGATTCAAGTGCGAAGATCATGGTTTAAAAGCATTGCGTTCAGCGATTTGGATGGATTTAGTTTTCGTTAATATTTCAGGTGATGCTCCATCTTTTGAAGATCATATCGCCCCATTAGAAAAACGTTGGGAAGCATTCTTAGGTAAAAATGATCTTGACTTAATCCGTACTAGTCCTATTGGTTCACACTTTGAGTTACCAGTTGAAAGTAATTGGAAATTAACTGTAGAAAATTACTGTGAAGCTTATCACTTGCCTTGGGTACATCCAGCTTTAAATACTTATTCTAAGCTTGAAGATCATTACAATATTATGTTTGAAGATCGTTTCGCTGGTCAGGGCAGTTATAAATATAACTTATCAGCTACAGCAGGCACGCATTTGCCAAAATTCCCAAGCTGGCCTGAAGACCAATTGCGCCATGCTGAATATGTTGCAGTGTTCCCGAACGTATTGTTAGGTATTCAAGCAGACCATGCATTTGCAATGATGATTGACCCAATTTCACCAGAAAAAACGATTGAAAAACTGCGTTTGTATTATGTTGGTGATGAATCTTTAAACCCTGAATATGATGAATGTCGTAAGGCAACATTAGAATCGTGGAAAGTGGTTTTTGCAGAAGATGTATTTGCTGTCGAAAATATGCAAAAAGGTCGTCATTCACCTGGTTTTGGTGGTGGCGTATTCTCACCAGAAATGGATATTCCAACTTATTTCTTCCAACAATGGTTAGCAAACCAAACCAAAACTGCGTTGGAGGCTTAAGATGCAACATTACCTCAACTTTGTTGACGGTCAATGGCGGGATTCGTCCCGTCAATTGACGGTGATGAACCCAGGCACTGGTGAAGCCTATGCAACCATTGCCCAAGCCAGCATCCAAGATGCCGATGATGCAATGTTTTCTGCCCGTCGCTGTGTGAATAGTGGTGCACTCTCGAATGTTCGTCCAGCTCAGCGTACCGCATGGTTATTAAAAGCAGCTGAAGCTATTCGTGAAATTACCGATGAAGCTTCGATGGTGCTTTGCCTTGAAAATGGTAAAAATTTCCAAACTTCTAAAGAGGAGTTTGAAGAAGCTGCACGTTACTTTGAATATTACGCAGGCTTAGCTGATAAAATAGAAGGCATTTCAGTTCCATTAGGCAAAGATTATATTGATTTCACTCAATATATTCCGATGGGTGTTTCTGTTCAGATTGTACCGTGGAATTTCCCCGTTTCAATTTGTGCACGTTCTTTGGCACCAGCTTTAGCGGCAGGTAATGCTGTCGTTGTTAAGTCGCCTGAAATCTCTCCGTTGGCAATGACATTATTGTTTAAAGCTTTAGAAAAAGTGGGTTTCCCTCAAGGTGCTTTCCAACTTTTATGTGGCAAAGGCTCAGAAGTCGGTACGCATTTAGTTAAACATCATGATACCAATCAAATCGTCTTCACGGGTTCTGTGCCCACAGGGCAACGCATTCTGAAAGATGCGGCTGACCATGCCATTCCGTGTGTGATGGAACTGGGCGGAAAATCTGCGGCTATTGCTTTAGCAGATGTTGATTTAGATACGTTACTGCGTAGTGTGAAACTCGGGATTTTTTATAACGCAGGTCAAGTGTGTTCAGCAATGTCACGTTTGCTGATTCACCGTAGTCGTTATGACGAAGTTAAACAAGCGGTCGTAAAAATGACTGAAAGCCTAAAACTGGGTCAAGGGGAAACACATTCTGAATTAACACCTGTGGTTTCTAAAAGCCAGCAGCAGCAAATTCTAGGCATGATTAAGCAGGCAAAAGAAGAAGGTGCAGTTGTACTCACAGGTGGTTCAGCTACTGACTTAGCAGGTTATTTTGTACAGCCGACAATTATTGAAGCCCGCCCTGATATGAGCATTGCGCAAAAAGAAGTGTTTGGTCCTGTATTGGTCATCACACCTTTTGATGAGGAGGATGAGGCTATTGCCATTGCCAACGGCACTGAATTTGGCTTGGTCTCTGGTGTATTTGGCGAAAGCATTAATCAGACCTTACGTATTGCTAATCAACTTATTTCTGGTCAGGTTTTTATCAATGAATGGTATGCAGGTGGCATTGAAACACCATTTGGCGGTATAGGTCTATCAGGCTTTGGTCGAGAGAAAGGTCAAGAAGCAATTTTCAGTTATGTACAAACACGAAACATTGCTATCCGACTTTCACATCACAAGTGAAAGTTGACGTCAAAGGAAATGACAAAATGAAAAAATGGTTATGTATTGTCTGCGGCTGGGTCTATGACGAAGCCAAAGGCTGGCCCGCAGATGGCATTGCACCAGGTACAAAATGGGAAGACGTCCCAGAAGATTGGTTATGTCCAGATTGCTTAGTCACAAAAGCCGATTTTGAGATGATTGAAATCACTGATGAAGACGTTGAGGATTTACCTGTTTCTGAAGAGGTAATTGAACCTGTTGTGATTATTGGCAGTGGACATGCGGGCTATCAATTGGCATCAGCACTGCGTCAACAAGCACCTGACTTGTCGATTACCGTTTTTACTGCAGATGACGGCGCACTATACAGCAAACCTGCTTTATCCAATGCTTTAGCATTAGGTAAAGATCATGAAGGATTAATACGTGAGACAGCATTGAGCTGGGAACAACGTTTAAATATCCGTATTTATCCACATACTCAAGTTCAACGCATTGACCGTGCCAATAAAAAATTACATACCAGCATTGGTGAGTACAGCTATGGTCGACTCGTTTTGGCTACAGGTGCTTCACCAATTGTCATTCCCATTAATGGCGATAGCTCAGAAGTTATGAGTGTCAATGATTTAACTGATTATGCACATTTTCGTAAACAATTGGTTGGCAAAAAGCATATAACTATTTTAGGTGATGGTCTGATTGGTTGTGAGTTTGCCAACGATTTAGCGGCACATGGTTTTAAAGTATCTGTGATTGGTTTAGGCAAATGGGCAATGCAACGTTTAATCCCTTGTGAACTCAGTCATGTATTACAACAGGCTTTAAGTAATCTAGGTGTTGATTGGCGTTTACAGAACAGTATTCAGCATATCCAAAAGACCAATGGACACTATGTCCTAAAATTACAAGATGATTCAACTTTAGAAACTGATCTGGTTCTCAGTGCAGTTGGATTACGTCCAAATACCACCCTAGCAGCAGAAGCTAACTTAGAGGTTGGATGCGGCATTAAGACGAGCTTAGATCACCGCAGCAATGATCCCGCCATTTTTGCATTAGGTGATTGTGCTGAAGTGGAAGGTCAATGGGCACCTTATATCAATCCAATTAATCAAGCCATTCCAGCATTGGTCAGTTCACTCTTAGGCAAGCCGAAACCAGCCACTTTAAGTCAAACCCCCGTATTGGTGAAAACACCGATTATGCCGCTCTCTATTTTAAACCCAATGGTGTCAGGCAAATGGCAGGTAGAACAGCATGATGCTGAATGGGCGGCAAGTTTCCATGATGAAAATGGAACAATGAAAGGCTTTGCATTACTTGGGCACCAATTACAGCATCAGCGCAGTCAGTGGTTGGAAAAAATTCAATAGGCGCGCCCACAGCAATAGGATACATAACATGATTGCTTTACCAAATGATGATAAAAGCTGCGGCTGGTATTCCGCATTAGCACCTGCTAAACCAGTTAAGCATTTAGTTGGAGCGCAAAAAGCAGATTACTCCATTATTGGTGCAGGCTTTGCAGGACTAGCAGCTGCACGTAGACTGGCTGCACTCAAACCCAATGCACGAATTATTTTAATTGATGCTCAGCGTATTGCTCAAGGTGCTTCAGGACGTAACTCAGGTTTTGTTATTGATCTACCGCATAAGTTTGCTTTATCACATCCTGATCCTGCACATAAACAAAAGTTATTAAGCTTAAACCGTTCTGCGATCGCACAATTGCAGGGATTGGTTGAACGCCACGGAATCGAGTGTCAATGGTCAGCTGCAGGTAAATATCAAGGTGCAATTGGTGAGCGAGGGGAGGCACATCTCAATCACTTTGAACACCTGATGAAAGATTTAGGAGAGCCTTATCGTTGGGTTGAAAAAGATGAGTTGTCAAAAGTTCTAGGTACTGACTATTATAGCAGAGCCATTTTCACCCCTAGCTCTTATCTCATGCAACCTGCGGCTTTAGTCCGTGGTATGGCTGATCACCTACCAGAAAATGTAGAACTATATGAAGAGTCGCCTATTAGACGTTTAGAAAAAGCGAACGGTATATGGCGCTTAGAAGGGGATCATGGTCATATCGAAACGCCTAAAGTCCTCTTAGCAACCAGTATTTTTACCAAAGAATTCGGTTACCTCAAAAACCGTTTATTACCTGTCATGACTTTTGCAAGTTGGACACGTCCTTTAACTGATGAAGAAATGATGCGTTATAAAGGTCAACTGGATTGGGGGCTAACACCAGCAGATCATGCTGGAACGACCCTAAGAATGACTGCTGACCGTCGAATCTTGATTCGAAACACTTATAAACACGTACCGAAATATGGTGCAAACGTGAGTGATGAAATGCGTCATTGGATTCAAAATGATCATCGTAAAGCATTTTTAGCACGTTACCCTGATTTATCAGATGTACCATTTACTCATACATGGGGTGGGGTATACGCAATTTCACGTAATTTTACTAACTTCTTTGGAAAGCTAGAAGACGGTGTTTATGCAAGTGCTTGTGATAATGGTGTGGGTGCAGCATGGGGCACGATTTCAGGAACATTACTCGCTGATCTGGTCACAGGTGAAGAATCTCAAGCATTGAGTGATATTCAGTTTGTTACAGGGATGCCATGTTTAAACCCTCCAGAACCATTCTTGGGCATAGGTGTAAAAACTCGTATTGCCTTTGAGAAGTGGCGTAGTAAGAGCGAAATATAAGAGTAAATAATATGAATGAAGTAAGATTAATTGATAGTAGCCAACTGAATTTTAATTTACGTGGTGAAACATCCGATGGTAAAGCATATGTGGCACGTGCATTGGGTGAAGATGTTTCACCTAATATTGGTGTAGGCTTTGCGCGCTGGGAAGGTGCCGAAGTAAAGTGGAAAGTGCTGTATGACGAAGTGGTTTTTGTCATAGAAGGATGCTTTGAGCTTACCGCCAACGGTCAAAAACATCATGTAATGCCCGGTCAAATGCTTTGGATTCCAGAAGGTACTGATTTGATCTATGGCGGTCATGCTTTATTTGGTTACGTGGTTCATCCAGGTAACTGGAAAGAGTTACACGGAATCACCTAAAAATCTCAAGATTCACAATCACCATTCGCATCTAGATGTTGAATGGTGATTGTGTTTGAGACGCTTTGTATCTAGACGTTAAAGAAAACAGCGAATTAAAAAAATTCAGATCATATAAATCTGAAGGGTGAGGCTATGTCTGGAAAAATTTAAACCCCACCTTAAATTTCATTTAAATAAGGAAATACAAATGAAAAAAATTGCTATTCAACTCGGCTGTGGCATAAGTGCGATCACACTATCTTTTCCAGCCGCCGCAGGACTTACTTTGGGGCAAGCCGATAAGGATTTAGGAGCTGTGACTATATCAGGAGCAGTACGTGCTAACTTTCAAGATAAGCATTATGGTGAAAATGCTGATGATCAAAAAATCAAATTTGATGCAGCTATATTAAAAGTTGCCTATGAATCTCCAAATTGGTTTGGCAACGCCGAATACCGTTGCTATCAATATGATCAGTTTTGTGACTTTTCAACATTAGTCTACGGCTATGCAGGCTACCATATTAATCCAACAGACCAGATTACGGTTGGATTACAACCGATTCCTTTTGGACCTAGTCGATTTTGGGATAGTAGCTTTTATGCGAGTATCAATAACACAATAGGTTTACAAGATGTGCATAATCTCGGTGTTAATTACCATTTCGAATTGGCAAGCGCAACAAAAGTAGATTTGGCTTATTTCATGGAAGATGGAGGGCATTATCATGGTGATAGCCATGATGCTGCGCGTTATAGTGCCAATTTAGTTAAATCATCAGATCAATCGAAAACTCAACTCAAAGAAAAAAATATGTGGATGATGCGAGTCATTCAAGATCTGAATTTCCCTGTAGCAACAGATTTAAAGTCTTCTATTGGTGCAAGCTATTGGTACTCAGACATTGACAATCAAAAGACGGATACAGATGGCTCTAGAAAAACATGGTCGGTATTTGGATCATTGAATTATCATAATTTTTCTACAACTTTAACTGTTGGAAAATTAAGCATAGACAATAAAGATGTACTGAGTCCCAATAGTTCAGCTTTGGGATCATTTGATAGCGAATATGAATTGGCGAATGAAGGCTATTTTTATACTTTTGACAGCCGATATGCAGTGCAAAATTTACGACTAAGTTTAACAGTCAGCCCATATTTAATGCTCAGTGCATATGAAAAAAAACAGCACGACTTTAAAAATTCTCAGCGCCATGCCGTAGGTGTAGCATGGGATTATAAAAATCTTTCGTTATATACAGAATATTTAATGAGTAAAAATGATGTATTTATTGGTGGAAATTCAGCTTCATTGGCACAAGGCGATGATGGTCAATGGAATAAATTATTCAATATGATGCTAGTGTATAGTTTCTAAAGCATTATCCATAAAAAAGCAGATTGGTTAATCTGCTTTTTATATTTTTATCTATTTTTTTATTCTATTTACATTTTAAAGCCATAGATTCAACTTTACTGTTACGAATAGATAGCCAGCAAATCAATGAACCCACTGTGACAATCATACTACCAATCCAAAAATTTTGACTTAAAGAGGATTGTAAAACCAACATCGAAAATACAGAGGACATAATCGGTGCAAAATAGGACAGCATGACCAAAATCGACATATTGCCTTTAATAATGCCAATATTCCATGCCAAATAACCTGCTGAAAAGAATACAGCATTGAGAAATATCACTAAATAGTTGATCCAGCTTGATGCAACAAGCGGAAACTGAAAGCCTTGCGTAGAAAGCGTGAGTATCCATAAGGCAATAGCAGTAAGAATAAAATACAGTGATACTGCATTAACACCATTACTTTGCTTTTTAGTGTATATGCAATAAACCGCCCAAAGAACGGAAGCCACTAAAATTAAAAAATAGCTCAAAGGATTTTTGCCGATACTGTCAAAAATATTTAATCCTTCATGATAATTAATCAAGATCACACCAGAAAAGCTAATCATCACACCTAAAATGGTCATAATATTAACTTTTTCTTCTTTTAAAAATGCCATGAATATAATAATCAGCGTTGGCCATAAGTTGAAGATAATATTAAGCTCGATGGATTTTTCAGAGGTACTTGCCAAAGTTATCGAAAATGCGTAACACATTTCAAAAATAACAAAAAACACGCTTGAAATAATCAGGAATTTTTTTGAAACTTTACTGAAGTCGGGCAGACCATAAGTTAAATATAAAATAATAGCACTTAATGTGTAGACATAGGTAACAGTGTAAATTGGACCAAAATGAACTGTAGATAGCCTGAGCAGTCCAACTAATGTTGCCCACAGTAATAAAGCAAAAACACCCAATAGTGTTGCAATTTGACGGCTCATTATATTGATGACTCATCCATGAAATCATAATAATAAATTTGATAAATCGACTTAGATAGTGGATTTACCACGATAAAATTTAATCTATAGATGAGGTTTTTTCATGAATGATATGCTCTGAGTATTTTCTTCAGATACACAACATATTGACTATTTTTTCACGCTATTAATGCCTAAGTCCTATAATGTTTAATTCAGAATTTTACCCGTTGAACAGATTGCTAAGCCTTTTAAGTCCACCTATTTTTTGTTGAAAAAACCACCGATTTTAAGATAAAATTAACTAGGTTTTAAGTTATAGAGAATTAAAAATGAAAACCATAATTTTAGTGATCCTATCTGTGTTTATGGTTGGTTGCGTAAGTAATGTTGTTAACTTAGCTACAAATCAACGAGATAAAACATATAATGATGTGATGCAATCAAAAGTTGCAATGTCTGAATTCAACTTAATAAGCTCTTGGGGCGCACCTGATAAAAGCTATACATTTGCAAATGGTTCAAAGATGATCAGTTATGAATCATCATGGGATGTAGGA
The DNA here is from genome assembly GCF_030325485.1 of Acinetobacter sp. R933-2. Taxonomy (NCBI): domain Bacteria; kingdom Pseudomonadati; phylum Pseudomonadota; class Gammaproteobacteria; order Moraxellales; family Moraxellaceae; genus Acinetobacter; species Acinetobacter sp. R933-2. The sequence goes on along the minus strand of NZ_JACAIJ010000007.1, from coordinate 7,280 downwards.
ATGGGCTCAGCCTACTGTATACAAAAGTTCATCATTGAGAATGAAAAAGTTACTAAGTGGGGAATAGAAGGGGATTGTCTTAATAAATCGACCAGAACAGGTGATAAATTACCAAGTAATACTCCAATTCCTCGACCTACATTAAATTAAAAAAAGTGCCTTTTTCATGGTGAGTTTCTTTGATTTAGTTATGTTTTCTTTAAAAGTTGGCATGAAAATTGAGGGTATGTAAAAATGATAAAAATCAAAGTATTAACCATATATAAGCAAAATTGTGAATTATTTACACATACATCAACTTTACTGATACATACTTTGAAATATTTAACCTCTATAACTTGTTGCTTTACAAGAGGAAAAAAAGAGGGTAGAGTCTAAAGACATACCCTGATTAATAAGGGATTAAGACAGTTAAATTTGGGTTTTTGCCCTTGTTGTCTTGTCTGAAGACATACCCTGAGCTTTTCTAAGGAACATGTTCCGAAGTAAGCGCAAGATAAAGAATAGCTGTAATTAAGCAACCACTGAGAAGTGGTTTTTTATTGAGTAAAATTTATGAAAACTTCCAAATATAAAAAGGCAAATTAAGTATTAATTTAATTTGAGATTGAGTTTTTAAGAAGATGATATTAGATACCATCCTTTGACTGAAACTGATCTACGATGTCATCGCTCTCTAAATTATTTAAAAATCAAATGGTTTTTTAAAAAGTATGCTGCCATTCAACGAATCCATTGTTGATATAAAAGAACACTAAATCAAAGGCTTTGAAATGATTGTCCAGCTTTATAGTTTTATGCCATTTTTCTTTATACTGTCACTCAGGCAGATAGGACATTTGATTTGTAGAGTTATTTGCATTTCCCTATAGTATCAAATTTTTACCTGTCTCTCTTTCAGCATACTTTTTGAAACACATCCGAATCTTGAATATTACTAAATAAATATTTCTATAAATGTTATGTATGAATTTTTATCATGGCATCATTCTTGCTTAAAACAATGATCTTCTATACAAGTTTGTATATTTAGTTTTCATACTTAATTTATCCTATTTTGGTGCACTTATTTATCTTGATGTTGCACCAAAAAGATTCACAATTATTTAGTGAACCAGATTGGTGCTAAAGAGGGTTGTTTTGAAGTATTCTGTTTGTTCTATTCTTTTATTTGCTTATTTATATTCATTTTATGTTAGTGCTGTGGATACAGTTCATCAATTAGAAATAATGTCTACTTTAGTTAATCAACAAGATGTGTATGCATTCATAACGATAATATTGGGTAAGTTTTCATATGAGCTGATAGCTTCAAAAGGCTTTATAGGTGAGCCAATCAGAGCCTCATTCTTAGAGCAGCAGTCATTCTCATGCTTAAGCAGCTGAGTTTATTGGTGTGTTTTGCACTCCTAGCATGCTCACATGAGCCTGAGCGAGTGAAAGCTAAAAAACAGCAAAATTCGATTTGTGTTGTAGATAGTACAGATGCCAAAGTGTGTATTTCTGAACCAGCTCAGCGTGTCGTTTCATTATTTGAGTCAGCCCTAGATGGGCTGTATATGTTAAATCAAGGGCATAAGGTCATCGGTATTCCTGCAGAGATTTATCTACAACCTTTGCTATTTGATGCTTATTCCAAACTCGATACACGTATTGCTAAAAGGTCTATTTCAACACCCTCCCAAGGGGCGAATGCAATTAATATTGAAAGTCTGATGCTACTTAAACCTGATTTAGTCATTCTAGGCAGTGGTCAAACACAAGCGGTTGATTTGTTAAAACAGTTTGAGATTCCTGTTTATATCATGGAATCCAGTACTTATGATCAGGTCAAAGAAGAGCTTTATGAAGTTGCATTGTTGACAGGTGCAGAACAACGAGCCCAAAGTTTATTGGCTTTTTCAGATCAAGTGATTGCTGATGTAGCGACTAAAACAGCACGCCAACCCAATAAACAGAGTATTTATTATGCATGGTCAGGCGGGCGGATATTTTCAACTTCAGGACGTAAATCTATTACTAATGATTTTATTGAATTGGCAGGGGCATATAACATTGTGACAACCGATGCCAGTCAACCCAATGTAAACCCTGAAACGCTGATTGAATGGAACCCTGACAATATTGTGTTATGGAATACTCAACCTGAATTGATTTATCAGCGTAAAGAGTTACAGGGTTTATCTGCGCTCAAACAGCAAAAAGTATTTAATTTGACACCTGCTTTTATTTATAACCCACATACCATCAAAATTATTGTGACTGCTATTTATCTCAACCAAAGTATTTATCCTGAACATTCAGATTTATCTGTCGCTGAACTTAAGCTAAAAATTCTAAGTGAACTCTATGGAGAGAATATTGCTAAGGCACTCATGCAATGAAATTAAAGCAATTTAAAAACGCTTGGTTTTATCCATTACCCATTTTACTCATTTTCTTTTCATTGTTGATTGGACCTAGTCAAACTATAACTGCATCAGATTATTTTTTATGGTTTATGCAATGGATTTTTGGCATGGTGTATTTTGCACCTGAACAATTTCAACTCATGCAGAACATTGTCATGAATGTTCGTCTGCCACGTATTTTATTGACCTTTATGGTAGGTGCAGCACTGGCGACTGCAGGTAATGGTTTGCAAGCATTATTTCGCAATCCACTTGTTGATTCGTACATTTTAGGGATTTCATCAGGCGCAGCTTTTGGTGCAGCTTTAGCCCTGTCATTGACATGGCTCTCCCCAAATCTTTCAGCATTTATTTTTGGTATTAGTGCTGTTGTTCTCACCTATCTATTTGCTTATCAGAAACATGAAAGCCAAGCTTCATTAGTGATGGTAATTCTATCAGGCATGATTGTATCTGGATTGTTCCTTGCAGGACTCACCATTATTCAGTATCTCAGTGATCCATTTAAGTTACAGGCGATTGTACAGTGGACGATGGGCAATTTACATCAGGCGACTTGGGAAAAAGTGCAATATGCTTGTATGCCAATTTTGGTTGCACTCATTGGTTTATATGCAATGCGGTGGCGTTTGAATCTGATGGCATTGGGTGCAGAAGAAGCTCAAGCGATTGGCGTTAATCCAAGACGAGAACAAATTTTACTGATTATTTTTGTGACACTATGTACTTCAACCTCAGTTGCAGCTGCGGGCATTATTAGCTTGTATGGTTTATTTATGCCTCATATTGTTCGGATGTTGGTGGGACCTGATCATCGTTTGACGATTCCTGCCAATATGGTGCTTGGTGGCAGTTTCTTATTGATGATTGATAATTTTTCACGTGTCTTACTCAGTTTTGAAATTCCTATAGGGATCTTCACTATGCTGTTAGGCGCACCATTTTTCTTACTTCTGATGAAAACACAACGGACGAATTGGGCATGATTTGCATTCAACAATTAAATTATGCCTATGGGAAAAAACAAGTCCTTAAAAATATTCAGTTGAACTTTAATGAAAATCAGTTTTCGGTCATTTTAGGACGTAATGGCTGTGGTAAATCGACTTTATTTAAATTAATGGCTGGTTTGGAAAATATCCAGCAGGGTAGTATTTTGTATGCTGGACGTGCGTTAACGCAATTTAAGGGCAAAGATAAAGCCACTTTGCTAGGATTTTTACCACAGTTTCATAAGACCGTTTTTCCATTCAAAGTTCGAGATGTGATTATTACAGGACGAGCAGCTTTTAGCCGTTTCCATCCGAGTAAAGAAGATTGGAAATTGGTTGATCAAGCGATGGCTGATTTAGATATTGAGCATTTGGCAGATCGAGCATATACAGAGCTTTCAGGTGGTGAAAGACAATTGGTCATGATTGCACGAATTTTAGTCCAATCACCCAAGATTATTTTATTGGATGAGCCAACCAATCATTTGGATGTGTATTATCAATCTTACTTAATGAAAAAATTACGACAGCTATCACGTCAAAATTTTACTGTTATTGCGATTATGCATGACCCAAACTTAGCATTTTTATTTGCGGATCAATTGTTCTTTATGCGACAGCATGAAGTAATTCAGCCAGACTCACGTTCCAAAGTGACTGATCCAAAGTTTCTCAAAAGTGTATACGATGTTGAGTTTCATGAAGCCATGATTCAAGACAAAACAATTGTTGTACCTGATCATTCATGGTTATGAAAAATGAGTTTAGTTTACCAATTACTTGAACCATCAGATGATAAGTCCGCAATTGCATTTGCACTTAGATCGCGTCAATTACTTTTTCCTGAGCTCTATACGGCAAAGATTCCAAAAGATATTGAACATTTTGTGCAATATTATATGCAAAGTGAACAGGGCTGTTTCATTGTAGTGAAAGACCATGATCAAATCATAGGTACAGTCGCTTACCGTGCATATGATGATCGATTCGATCTTGATATTCCTGCAAAGGCAGTCGAAGTTGTAAAGCTCTTTGTATTACCAGAGTATCGCAGACAGGGAATTGCGACCAAGCTATGTCAAATGCTATTTAGACATGCACAGCAACGAAATATTCTGCATTTGTATTTACATACTCATCCATTTTTACCCGCAGCAGAATTTTTTTGGCAATTGCAGGGATTTAATACAGTCCACCGTGAACAAATAAGTACCTATGACACGATACATATGTTCAAGCAACTAGCTTTTGAACATCAATGAAAGAGCACATTTTTGTTCTTTTAATGTCGTTGCATTTTGGCGCATAAATTGCTTAATCCTTTTTAGATTTTTACTGTTAGTTATAATATGAATATGGATCACGTACAGGTTTCTGGCGTATTCATAATGAGTTTAAGAAACGTAATTTACCCATGACAATCTTTGGGGTAGGGATAGCGTTGATTCGAAACCCGTATAGGATTGACTCAGCGTTATCATGCATTGTCTTTTGCAAAAATGGAAGGCGAAAATGGAGCGGTGGGACTGAGTATTTTTCATAATCTGCTACCAACGCTTATGCCATTTAAAATTGAGATGTTGGAACGGCATCCTCTGGGTTCACAGTCTTTTGTACCTTTGGCAAGACAAAAAATTCTAATTGTGGTTGCGCTTCCTTTAGATCAACAACATCCACATGAGCAACAGATCTCAGCATTTATCAGCAATGGACAACAAAGTATTATCTACCATCAAGGGGTATGGCATCATCCTTTAATCACACTTGAAGCGAACAGTGACTTTTTAGTGATTGATCGGATTGGTGAAGGTCAAAATTGCGATATTTATATGTTGTCGCAGCCAGTTTTGGTTGTCGAGCCCTGTGTTTAATTGATAAAGAAACAGCAATTCTGTGGTAATTAGTGAAAGAGCAACTTCATGGATAATAATTTATTTGATGATCTCATTTCTTCGATTTCTAGATGTGCATCCAAGTCTTATTTAAAATGATCAATAAAGTTGGGAGCTTTTTAGCCCCCAGTTTTGACTTCATATATTTGCTTAACTAAGCATTTACAGGCTCAGTGCATAAGATCAGCAAATATGCAATCCGTTGAATTAAGTATATTAAATCAACTGTATTACAAGCGACATAAGTGTTTTAAAAGAATGATGAATAATGATCACAATAGATCATCTACGATAACTTACTCATTCAACCACTCAACATGACGAATTGATATCAAGTACGCATGTGTATGTTTTAGTATTATTCTAAAGCACGAGCATTTTGATAGACCGTCTGTCCCTCTAAATTAAAACAAAACATAGTACCACTATGTGCAAACATACTTTGAAAACAATAAGATTGATTTGGTTTAATTTTTTCTTTTAAGAAATTGTCGATATGTTCTAATTCTGGGTCTAAGGCACGACCTTTAGCATCATATTCACGAATGCTATCGTAATCCGTCAGTTGATGCTTGCCTGTGCTGATTGACATACCACATGGTGCATTATCACATGATTTATTCAGTTGAGTCACAATATAGGCAGGATAATCTTGTTGATTTGCACGTAAATATGCATAGATTTCAACCTTATTGTTTGGATGGTAATTGATTTTGATTTGGCATGCACCTTTGACATATTCTTCACTACTTTTAACTTTACGACCACTTTGTTTGGCATATTCAATATCACCAGCAGAGAGAATATAAAAATCTTGATAAGAACACATACCGTTTGTGTTTTGTGATTTTTGATTCATTTGTTGCGTGATTACAGGTGATGAACGAACTTGATTTTGTTCTTTAATCAATGCAAGTGCATCAGAATTGCCTTTGCTCGCGGCTGCCTGAAGGAATTGATTTGCCAAAACAGTATTTTGTTGCACACCATCACCTGATAATAGTATTTTCCCCAAAATAAACATAGCAGGGGCATAGTTTTTGTTTGCTGCTTTAGACAGCCATTCAACGGCTTTTGATGGATTCTTGGGTACTAATTTCCCTTCATAATAAGCCATACCTAAATCATATTGATTTTTAGCAAAACCTAAAAGACCGGCTTTGGTTTGTAAAGCCAATAATTCTTTTTGTAGGTGTTCAACGCTACCATCACTGCTTTTCATGGTTATTTCTGCTTGTGATATACTAGAAAGAGTAAGCCCGAATAACATGGGAAAAACTATGTTTTGAATTTTCATGAATAATTCATCTATTTGATAATATTAATTTTATATCATTAATTTTGATATTTTTCATTGACCTATGTAGACATTTATCATTCAAAGATTAAAGCAAGCATTGTCTAATCGCGCTTATTCTTCTTTTTGAAAATGCTCAATTAAAAACTCTATAAGTAAATGAGTTTTAGTCAGTATATTATGCCGATTTTGGCACAGCTTTGTGAAACCTGCTTTTTTTATGCGCTTACAGTACTTAAAAAAGCTAAACGAGATCATCATATGTTTGATGAAGCCTTCAATACTGCTGAATTAGAAGGATTTGGTCTTAAATAACCTAATGTTATTCCCAAATAGAAATGATTCACTATAATTTATAGACATTCTTCAATAATTAATCTTCTATCTTAGAAAGATGAGTGACTTACAACATGTAATAATCAAATAGTCACAACAATTTCAAAATAGCTCGATATTATTTAAAAACAGATCCTGATTCTTGGGATTGTATATTTAAGGTACATGGAGCTTATCCATGAAAGGTAAAAGGGCATTTGGAGATACTGCCAAACTGAATGGATATATGGTTTATATTTATACTGATGAATTCTATAAATCGGGTTACTCATTACTGATGTGTGCTGATAAAAACGGAGACTTTAACTTGGTAAACTAAACATACTCATCAGGAGTTTACCATGAGCAAAAA